>JBILLI010000905.1:0-2933 GCA_044376155.1 Polyangiales bacterium | reverse complement strand
CCCCGGGCGCCGCCGCGAGGCCGCCATCGGCCACGCGCAGAAGCGCCTGCGCGACATGCCCGATGAAGCGCGCGTCTCCCCCCACACCTGGGACTGGCGCTCCCCGATCGAGCCGCCCTGCTGGCCCCTCGTGCGAACGCTGCGCGTGGAGGAGTCCGGCTTCGACGACGCCGCCGCGGCGCGCTGGTGCGAGCGCGAGAGCGTCGCGCACCTCACCCGCATCGAGCTGTCGGCCAACCGCGTCGGCGACGAGGGCCTCGCGCGCATCGCGTTCTCCCCGCACCTCGTGCGACTGGTCTCGCTCGCGCTGAGCGAGAACCCCATCACCCACCGCGGCGTCGAGGCCCTGGCGCGCGGGCCGCGGGCGGCGGTCCTTCATCACCTGCGCCTCTCCAACACCCCGCTCGAGACCGCGGGCTTCGAGGTCCTCGGGCGGGCCACAGGGATGCGCCGTCTGCGCGCGCTCGATCTGCACGGCTGTGACCCCGGCGTGGAGGGGTTGCGCGCCCTGGGTCGGGCCCGACACTTCACCGCGCTGCGAGCGCTCGACCTCTGGGGCTGCGCGATCACCGACCGCGGGCTCGCGGCGCTGCTCGACGGCCCCGTCGCGGCGCGACTCACGGTCCTTCGGATGGGCGAGAATCCCCTCGGCGACGAGGGCGCCGCACGCCTCGCTGCCTGGGCCGCGCAGCACCCCGCCGTCACGGTGACGACGTAGCGCTCGGGTTCGCACAGGGGCGACCGACGCCGTCGCCCACGGCCGTCGGCCCCGCGCGCTCAGCGACCCAGATAGACCAGGAGATTGAGCCCGACCGACGCGCCCCACGCGCTGTTGGCGTCGACGAGCGGCGGGTTCACGCGCGACTCGGTGAAGGTCAGGTCCCCCGCCACGCGGGTGCGGTGGATCGCGCGGGCCCAGGCCGACACGCTCACGTTGCGACTCAGCGCCCACTCGACGCCCGCCCCCACGGAGAGGTCCGTAAAGAGCATCGCGTCCCCCGGGCACTCCTCCCCGGGGATGGGCGCGCGGCTCTGGAGAGAGGCGCTCATCCCGCCGAAGCCGGCGCCCGCCACCGCGAACACCTGCAGCGCATCGCCCGGGTTCGCAAAGAGCTTCACGTCGAGAAAGACGCCCATCTCGGTGAAGCCGTCCGCGCCCGTCGGCCGACGCAAGGTGCCGCCGCCGAGGCCCAGCCCCACGTCGAAGGCCAGGCGCGGCAGCGGTCGCAGCACGAGGCCGACGTCGACGCGCAGCCCCATCGCGTCGGCGCGCGGGAGCAGGAGCCCCTGCGTTCGCAGCAACATGCCCGCGCCCGCCGGCGAGGGCGGCGCGAACTTGTCGCGGGCCGGGAGATCCTGGGCGGCGGCCGGCGCGCCCACGACCAGGAGGGTGAGCAGGGTCACCCCAGAGAGAATCCCACTGCGCCCCGCGAACGAGTTGTGACGAAGCCCCATGGTGCAGAGTCGTGGGGCTCGACCGCGAAGCGTCAACCCCTCGCGCGCGCCTCGCGCTGCGCCCATCCAGGTCACGCCGATCCCGCAGACGCGCCGAACGCCCCCGCACCCATCGCCGACAGGACCGCTCCCCTGAACTCGCCCCTGCCCCGCTCCGCGCCCGGTGCTACCTTCCCGGTCCACCCGCACCGGGAGCACCGCATGGACCTGGATTTCACCGCCTACGTAGCCCGCAAGAAGTCAGGCGTCTCGGGCGAGCGCGGCGAGGGCTACGCCTTCGAGGGCGACCTCAAGGTGCTCCGCGCGCTGCGCAAGGTGCGCCCGCTGGAGCTCGCCATCGCGCAGACCGTGAAGCTCTCCAAGGCCGTCGTCACGGGAGACCTCCTGGGCACCGCGGTGAAGGTCGGGCCCACGCAGTTCCCGCGCATCCACCGCATCGTCGAGCGCTGCGCGAAGACCCTCGGGATCGCCCCCCCGCAGGTCTACATCGTGCCCCGCATGGACTCGTACAACGCCTACACCTTCGGCACCGACGACGACGCGTTCATCGTGATCCACGCGCTGCTCGCGGAGCAGTTCAGCGACGACGAGCTGGAGTTCGTCATCGGCCACGAGTGCGGGCACATCCAGAACAACCACGTGGTCTACCTCACCACCCTCGTGCGCATTCAGCAGGTGATGCAGATGAGCGCCGGGCTCCTCGCGCCGCTGCTCATGCCGCTGCAGCTCGCCCTGCAGTCGTGGGCCCGCGCGGCCGAGATCACCTGCGACCGCGCGGGGCTGCTCTGCTGCAAGAGCCCCGAGGCCGCGGTGCGCTCCTTCGCGCGGCTCGCGGTGGGCTCGCCCAAGCTCTTCGCGGAGATGAACGTCACCGCCTACCTCGCGCAGCTCGGCGAGGGGCGCGAGGGCATCGGGCGCGTCGGTGAGCTCACCAAGACCCACCCCTACGTCACCAAGCGCATCGAGGCCCTGCGGATCTTCACCGCCAGCGCGCTCTACCAGCAGTCCCTCGGCCGCGACGGCGGCGACGTCCGCGAGGAGCTGGAGCGGAAGACCTCGGACCTCATCAAGGTTCTCTGATCTCGAAAGAAGACCCACGCATGCGAACGCTCGAAGAGACCAAGCACGACCTCGTGGCCGCCCTCAAGGAGCTCGGTGAGCTCGCCGCCAAGGCGGGCGCCCCCTCGCTTCGGGAGCGGCTGCTCACCGACCGCCTCCCGCGCCTCGAAGAGGAGCGCGCGGTGCTGGTCGTGCTCGGCGAGTTCAACCACGGCAAGACCACCTTCGTGAACGCGCTGCTCGGCGGCTCCGTGCTCCCCACGGGGATCACCCCGACCACCGCGGTGATTCACGAGGTGCGGCACGGAGACAACCCCCGCGCCGTGGTGGTCCACCGCCCGCCCGAGGCGAAGCTCGACGACCGCGCGCGGCCCCTCGCGGGACCCACCGAGGAGATCCCCTTCGCGCAGCTCGGCGAC
>JBILLI010000903.1:0-2934 GCA_044376155.1 Polyangiales bacterium | reverse complement strand
TCGTTGCCCGTGTACGTGGGTATGCGCAACTGGCACCCCTTTCTCGAAGACACCCTCGCGCAGATGTCCCGCGACGGGGTGCGCCGCGCGGTGGGGTTCATCACCGCGGGGCACAAGACCTACTCCTCGTGCGGGCAGTACAAGGTCAACGTGATGGAGGCGCGGCAGGCCGTGGTGGCGAAGGGCCTGGCCGACGTCGACGTGCGCTTCGTGGGCGACTGGTACGACCGCGAGGGCTTCGTGATGGCCAACGCGGTGCGGGTGGCCGAGGCGATCCGCGCGCTGCCCGAGGCGCTGCGGGGGGAGGCCCGGGTGGTGTTCACCGCGCACTCGGTGCCCGTGAGCATGGCGCAGGGGTCGGCCTACGCGCGCAACCTCCAGGAGACCGCCCGGCGGGTGATGGAACGCCTGGGGCGCAGTGACTTCGCGCTGGTGTACCAGTCCCGCAGCGGCCGCCCGCAGGACCCGTGGCTGGAGCCCGACGTGAACGACTACCTCCGCGACGAGGCCGCGAAGGGGCTGCGGGCGGTGGTGCTCTCGCCCATCGGCTTCGTGTGTGACCACGTCGAGGTGCTCTACGACCTCGACCGCGAGGCGGCCGAGACCGCGCACGCGGTGGGGATCACCCTGACCCGCGCGAAGGCCGTGAACGACGACCCGCGGTTCCTGGACATGATGGCCGACGTGGTGCGCGAGGTGTGCGCGCGGGACGCGGAGGGGCGGAGGTTGCCGATCGTGTCGGCGCCCGAGACGCGCCCCCGGGAGGGCATGGCGCCCTCCCGAGGTGCTCAGGGCTGAATCAGCGCAGGCACTCCCAGTGCACGGTGTTGCACCGGTACTGGGGGCCGCACGAGGAGCCCGAGGAGCCGTAGGTCTCGTTGCCGCGGCTGGAGCACGAGGTGCTGCCCTGGCAGTAGCCGCACTGGTTGTCGCAGTTGCCGTTGAAGCGACCGACGGAGCGGTAGCCCAGGCTGTTGCAGATGTCGATCCAGCGGTACTGCCCGCCGCCGGGGGTGGAGTTCGAGATCCACGCGCGCCCGCAGTCGGCGGTGCACACCACCCACTGGAGCGAAGGGCGCTCGGGGTCGTTGCCGCGCACGCAGCTCGACGGCGGCTGGCGACCGCCCTCGAGGCAGCCGCAGCTCCCGCTGTTGCAGGCGCCGGCGCACACGTTCCCGCAGGTGCCGCAGTTCGACGCGTTGGTGTTGAGGTTCACCTCGCAGCCGTCGGCGGGGTTGTTGTTGCAGTCGGCGAAGCCCGCGTTGCAGGTGAACCCGCAGCGCCCGGCCTGGCAGTTCGTGGTGGCGTTGGCGCGGGCGGGGCAGGCGTTGCCGCAGGCGCCGCAGTGCGCGGTGCTGGTGTTGGTGTCGACCTCGCAGCCGTCGCCCGCGGTGCTGTTGCAGTCGCCGAAGCCGGTCTGGCAGGTGAACCCGCAGGTGCCCGAGGCGCAGGTGGTGCGGGCGTTGGTGCGGGCGGGGCAGACGTTGGCGCAGGCGCCGCAGTTGTTCACGTCGGTGGCGGGGGTGACGCAGACGCCCGAGCAGGTGAGCTGACCGGCGCCGCAGACGCCCGCGCAGGCGCCGCTGGCGCAGACCTGCCCGGAGGCGCAGGCGCGGCCGCAGGCGTTGCAGTTCGCGGGGTCGGTCTGGAGGTTCACGCAGCGGCCGTTGCACGCGGTCTGCCCGGTGGGGCAGTCGAGCACGCACATGCGGTTCACGCAGATCTGGCTGTTGCCGCAGACGACGCCGCAGCCGCCGCAGTTGCTGCGGTCGTTGGTGAGGTCGCGGCAGGTGCCGGAGCAGTCGCTCAGGCCCGATGGGCACGAGAGCACGCAGCGCCCCGCGGTGCAGATCTGCCCTGCGCCGCAGGCGTTTCCGCAAGCGCCGCAGTTGGCGCGATCACTCGCGACGTCGCGGCAGGTGCCGGCGCAGTCGGTGAGGCCCGCGCCGCAGCTCACGACGCAGGCGCCGCGCACGCAGATCTGGCCCGCGCCGCACGCGTTCGCGCAGGCGCCACAGTTCTCGCGGTCGTTGGCGAGGTCGCGGCAGTTGCCCGAGCAGTTCGCGAGCCCGGTGCCGCAGGTGACGCTGCACGCGCCCATCTGACAGGCCTGCCCGGCGGGGCAGGTGCGGGCGCACATGCCGCAGTTCTGGTTGTCGTTGTTGAGGTCCACGCAGCGGTTCGAGCAGACGGTGCCGCCCGCGGTGCAGGTGACCTCGCAGCGCCCGGCGCGGCAGACCTGGCCGTCGCCGCAGCGGTTGCCGCACATGCCGCAGTGGGCGTTGTCGGTCTGGGTGTCGCGGCAGGTGCCGGAGCAGTTGGTGAGCCCCATCTGGCACGAGAGGGTGCAGGCCCCGGCCTGGCACACCTGCCCGGCGGCGCAGGCGCGCCCGCACATGCCGCAGTTGGCGATGTCGCTCTGGGTGTCGCGGCAGGTGCCGGTGCAGTTGGTGAGGCCTGCCCCGCAGCTGGTCACGCAGCGCCCGGCGGAGCAGACCTGCCCGTCGGCGCAGAGGTTGCCGCAGGCGCCGCAGTTGGAGCGGTCGGTCTGGGTGTCGCGGCAGACGCCGTCGCAGTTCGTGAGCCCGCCGCCGCACGAGAGCTCGCAGGTGCCGCGGTCGCAGATTTCGCCCTGTCGGCAGGCGTTCCCGCACCTGCCGCAGTGGGCGCGGTCGGTGCGGGTGTCGCGGCAGACCGAGTCGCACGCGGTCTGTCCGGCGAGGCACGAGACCCGGCACGTGCCCATGGCGCAGACCTGCCCCGAGGGGCACGCGTTGCCGCAGGCGCCGCAGTGGTTGATGTCGGTCTGGGTGTCGCGGCAGACGCCGCCGCAGGTGGTGAGGCCGCCGCCGCACGAGACCTCGCACATACCGCGGGAGCACACCTGGCCCGCGGGGCAGGCGTTGGTGCAGGCGCCGCAGTGGGCGCGGTCGG
>JBILLI010000904.1:0-2934 GCA_044376155.1 Polyangiales bacterium | reverse complement strand
CCCGCGGACCTTTCGGGAGCTCCACCCGTGGTCATCGTCGCGCAGCCGTTGGCGCCCCGTCGCCGTGGGGAACACCAGGTCGTCGGGCTCCGTGGTGAAGTCGTCGAGGGCGCGCAGCAAACCGAGGGCGAACAGCGCTTCGGGGAGCAGCGGTACACGCCGCGCTCGTCCGGTCTTCGTGGTCGCCGCGCGGTGCGAGCGGTGGACATGCACCTCCGCGCGCTCCCCGCTGGCGGTGATGTCGCCCCACCGAAGTGCCCAGAGCTCCCCGGGCCGCAGCCCCGTGGTGAACGCAACGACGTAGCAGCAACGCGCCCTCGCCGGGATTGCGTCGCAGAGGGCCACTGTCCGAAGCTCTGCGACGGTGAGGGGCTCCCGCTGAGTCGGCACGTGCCGGCTCTGAGGGGCGATCCCGCGGGCGGGGTTCGCGTCGAGGAGCCCCACTCTCACCGCGTCACCGAGGCACTTGCGTACCAGGGCGAGGGCTCGCGACGCCGTGGCCACGGAGATCCGCCGCCCGTCGTCGGTGGTGCGGGCGCAGGTAGCGTCCACCCATGCGGCGACGTCTGCCGGGCGCATCGTCGCCAGAGGGATCGCCGCCAGAGGCGCCCCGATGACGTACCGACGCCACCGCGGGCGGTCCTTCGGGTCACGACGTTCGATCCATGCCGCACCCCACGTGGTGAGCGTGGGGGCTGGCGGCGAGACCGGGGCGTCGAAGTCCCCCCGCATCATCTTCGCGTGCGCCTCACGCGCCATGTGCCGCAGGAGCTTCTCCGCCTCGGGTCGCGACGCCACCGTCGCCGTGGCGGTCTCGCCGTTGGGCAGGTGGAGCTTCACCCGGAAGCTCCCTTCTCCTCTCTTCTCGATACTCCCTGTTCCGTGTCGCCTCATGCTCGCTGACCTTCTCCCTCGTCGCGACAGTCTCCCGGCACTGAGCGGCCGTGAGGTTGGATGGGACCCTTCAATTCTTTTCGGGTGACCCTCTTGAATCCCCTGCTGTGATTTCAGCCCCGTTGTCACGGGCTACCTCGTCTTTGTAAGTGTTGTGAATCCGGATGCTTGCGGCGATTTTGCTGTGACAACGGGGTTTGACACGGCCCGTTGTCACAGGTCGTCGCCCCCCTCGTCGGGGCCGTCATGGTCGAGGTTGAGGCCCAGCCGGAGGGTCTCCGGCCGGAGCAGCAGCAGCCGTTGCTGCGCGCCCTCGATGCCCCGAACCCGGCACCCGGGGTTGACCTCGCTGGCGGGAGGGAGGTCCGCGAGGTCGACAGCGACGCGACGTCCCGACGCGCGCTCCTCGACGAAGGCCAGGAGCCCCGCGCGGTAGAGGGCGGCGCCGAGGCGGGCGGTGTCCATGGGCAGGGGGTGCGACAGGTCCCGCGCCATCCTCGCGGCGACGCGCAGGGCCGCGGCGGCGTTCAGCGCGACGGCGCCGCCCATGGCAGGGAGGATCGCCCCGACGCGCTCTCCCTCGCCCCGCAGGCCTTCCGAGGAGGGGCGCCATCCCCACGTCGTGGGGTCCAGCTGCGGGAACGTGAGGCGCCCGTCGGGGGCCCGCCACGCGACGTGTGCACTGCCCCCGGCGATGGCCGACGCGAGCAGCTCCACCACGCGCACGGCGGGTGCTTCCTCGGCGACGTGCGCCGCCTGCTCGCCGAACACCTGGGAGAGCGCCTCGCGGCTCCGCGTGCGCAGGGCCTCGATGCGCGCACCCTGCTCCGGGAGGATCTCCTCAAGCCACGTCGCGAGCGTGACCAGGCCATTCGCGAGGGGGCCGAACAGCTCTCCCTCGCGGCCGGTCCCGTCGAGGTCCCACGCCTTCGCCGCGTCGCGGTCGGTGCGACGCATCATGTCCAGGTCGCCGCGGGCGTCGCCCGCGAGAGTGCGCAGGTGCCAGGTGATGATCGCGGACGTTGCCTCGGCGAAGACACCCGCCGACGCGAGCGCGTCGAAGCGCGAGAGGTCCCCAGGTCGGTCGGGCATGTCGATCATCACCGCGCGCTGGCGCACGGAGTGACCGCGGGGCGCGAGCTCGCCGGTCACCAGGAGCACGGTTGCGCGCGGGCGCTGCACGACGCGGAGGGAGCCGTCGCGCCGCCCCTTCGCGTCGACGGCGCGGTTGAAGTGCATGTGCACCACGCGCGAGGCGAGCTCAACGCCGGTGTCCTTCGCGTCGTCGCACCACACCAGCACGTCTCCCGCCGCGGCGAGGAGCAGCGCAGCGCCCGCGTCGGTGGCGCGCTTGTCGAGAAAGGACACGGGCGGCGCGTCGGCGCCGAAGCCCGCGCCGTAGAACCGCTGGCAGAGCGAGGCGAGGTACGACTTCCCCACGCCCGGCGGCGCCGCGAGGTAGACCGTGACGCCCTTGTCGACGGGCCCGAGGGCTGCGCGGAGGGTCGCGCCGAGGCACGGCAGGATCACCCGCGCGCCCGCTGCGCCCCCGGCCTCGGCGAAGTCGAGCACGGCGAGCGCGGCCGCGCGCAGCGCGTCTCCGTCGGGCGGCGCGGGGAGGCGGTAGCGCGCGAGGGCATCAGGCGGGCGCACGTCGAATCCCTCGACGGGACCGCCTGCACCGAGGGCGCCACCCGCGTGCGCGAACATCCACCCCGCGGGCGAGGTCGGCGCCCGCTCCCACCCGAGAAAGGCCCGGCGCTGCACGCGCTCTGCGTTGCCCGCGGTGGCGATGATGGCGACGCGGGCGAAGCCACGGGCCTTGCGGTCGTCCGAGGGGATGAACACCCGGCCGCGTGTCGCCGGGGTCAACCAGCCGAAGGCGTCGAAGTCCTCGGCGCGCACGTCGACGGTGAAGGGCACGCCGTGCTGGAGCGCGAACCCGACCCGGAACACCCCGGTGGGCTCCGCGTCGGGCGCGGTGCGCTCCTCGACGACGGCCACCACGCGGGCTGCAGCGTTCAGCAACGGCAGCACCTG
>JBILLI010000901.1:0-2941 GCA_044376155.1 Polyangiales bacterium | reverse complement strand
GCGTGGCCCCTCGCCCCCCCAGGGTTCCCCCCCCCTCCCCCCGAAGCGGGGGAAGGGCCGGGGAAGGGGGCCACGTCTCGCGAGTTCACCCTGAGAGCAAGCACATTGGGGAGAGGTCAGGCCGGGCGTGAGGCCTTCACCCGACTCACGACGGGCGGGCGACGTAGCCGGTGCACGACCCCGCGGGGTTGATGGGCCCCTTCACGAGGGTGCACCCGCCGCACTGACCGGGCGCGGCGGCCTGAAAGAGCTGGCAGCGGCTGCAGGCCTTGTTGGGGTCGGCGGAGCGGTCGGCGTAGTTGAGGGACGTGCGGGCGGCGAGCTCCACCGCGGAGAGACCGCTGGTGTTCGTGCAGGTGAGGGCTTCGTCCTTCTTGCACGCTTCCAGCACGGCAGGGACCGCCGCGAGCACGACCAGCGAACGCTTCAACGCATCGCGACGAGAGATCTGGGACATGACCACTGATGCTCCTTCCACCGACGGCTTCGTCGGCACCACGGCCCTCGGATGCACCGGGGGCACCGCAGGTTGTGCGTGCGGCGCAGAGTTCGCCGCTTCGCCGGGACCTCGATAGGGTCTGCGGGTGGCTTCATCAAGTCTTGTACCAACGCCCGAGGTCTCGGTGCTGCTCCCGACGCGGGACAACGCCGACACGATCCTCGACGCGGTGCGAGACATCCTCGCGGAGCGCGAGGTCTCGCTGGAGCTCATCGTCGTCGACGACGGCTCCCGGGATCACACCCCCGCCCTCCTCGCGTCGGTGCGCGACCCCCGGATGCGGGTGCTGCGCACGGAGGCAGTGGGCATCGTCGGGGCGCTGAACCTCGCGGCCGAGCACGCCCGCGCGCCCCTGCTCGCGCGCATGGACGGCGACGACCGCTCCCTCCCCGGCCGCCTCGCGCGGCAGCGGGATCACCTCGCGGATTTTCCCGACCACGCCCTCGTGGCCACGCGCGTGCGGGTCATGCCCGAGGGCGCCGTGGGCGAGGGGATGGCCCGCTACGTCGCCTGGCAGAACCAGCTGCTCACCCCCGAGGACCACCACCGCGAGATCTTCGTGGAGTCGCCCCTGTGTCACCCCTCGGTGATGTTTCGCCGTGAGGCCTTCGCGCAGCTCGGGGGCTACCGCGAGGTCCCCTGGCCCGAGGACTACGACCTCTGGCTGCGCATGGACGCCGCGGGGATGAAGCTCGCCAAGCTCGACGCGGAGCTCGTGTGGTGGCAACACCGCCCGGGACGGCTGACCTTCACCCATCCGCGGTACGCGCGGGAGCGCATCACCGAGGCCAAGGGCACCTTCCTCGCGGCGCGGGTGAAGGGGATGGCGCGCCCGCTGGCGGTGTGGGGCGCGGGGCCCACGGGGCGCAGGCTCGCGCGGGTGTTGGAGCGCGAGGGGGTGCGGGCGGGGGTGTTCGTCGACATTGATCCGAGAAAGGTGGGGCGGGTGGTGCGCGGGGCGCGGGTGATCGCGCCCGAGGCGCTGCCGCGCGAGGGCTTCGCGGTGGTCGTGGCGGTGGGGTCGGTGGGAGCGCGCAGCTTGATCCGCGGGCGCTTGTGCGCCATGGGTCTCGTCGAGGGCCCGGACTTCGTCGTCGCGGCGTGACCCTCGGAGGTGATGCGCGATGGTCGATCGGTTGGTGCTGTCAGACGAGCAGTGGCGCGCGAGGCTCTCGCCCGAGGAGTACGCGGTGCTGCGGGAGCACGGCACGGAGCGGCCGTGGACCGGGTGCTTCGTCGGCACGAAGGATCCCGGCACCTTCGTGTGCGCGGGCTGCGGCGCGGGGCTCTTTCGCGCGGGCACGAAGTTCGAGTCGGGCACGGGCTGGCCGTCGTTCACGCAGCCCGTGAGCGCCGACGCGATCACCGAGGTCGAGGACCGCACCTACGGGATGCGCCGGGTGGAGGTGCGCTGCGCGCGGTGTGACGGGCACCTCGGGCACGTGTTTCCCGACGGTCCTCCCCCGACGGGGATGCGGTACTGCATCAACTCGGTCTCGATGAAGCACGTGCCCGAGGGGCAGCCCCTCACCCTGGTCACGGGCTGACGACTGCCGCGCCCTTGCAATCGTCGCGGGAACCCGCGAAAAGTCTCGCGCCGTGAGCGAGACCGAGACGCCCCGGGAGCCTGACGCGCCCGAACCCCCTGCGCCCCAAGAGCTCCCGCGCCCCTCGTGGCGCGCGCAATGGACCGTGTGGCTCGCGCCCACCCTCGCCGCCCTCACCGCGGTGGGGGTCACCCTGCGGGCGCACCTGCACTTCCTCGTGCCCTTCGCCACGCCCGTGAGCAACGACGAGGGCTACATCGCCGCGATGGCCCTGCGCATGATGGACGGCCACTGGCTGCCCTACGTCGACGCGGTCTCGCAGCGCGGCCCCGTGCTCTACTGGCTCGCCACCGCGGCGATGCGGGTGGGGGGGCGCTTCTCGTGGGTGCCCATGCGCCTGCTCTCGCTGGCCATGGCCCTCTCGACCCTGCTGCTCGTGGCCCTGCTCGGCGCGGAGCTCGCGGGCTGGATGGCCGCCGCGGGCGCGGTGCTCTACTGCACGCACTTTCTCTCGTACGAGCTCGCCCCGTGGGACGGCATCGGGTTCAACGGCGAGATCGTGGCGATGCAGTTCGCCCTCGCGTCGATGCTGCTCACCGCGCGGGCCCAGCGCCGCGAGGGGCTCTCGTTGGCGCGACGCGACCGGATGGTCATCGCCGCGGGGGTGTGCGCGGCGTTGGCGGGGCTCTCGAAGCAGATGACCCTGATCCACCTCGCGCCCTCCCTCGCGTGGCTGCTGCTGGGTCGTGAGGGAGACTCCTCTCGCCTTCGCACGCGCGACGCGACGCGCTTCGTGCTCGGGGTGATGATCCCCTACGCGGTGGTGGTGGCGATCTACGCGGCCAGCGGGCACCTGCGCGAGTTCGTGTACTACTACCAGCGCTACGGCCGCGAG
>JBILLI010000902.1:0-2941 GCA_044376155.1 Polyangiales bacterium | reverse complement strand
CCATCGTTGGGGCAGTCCGTGCTCATCCCCGTGCAGCGCTCGGCGACGTCGCAGGGCCCCATCGCCGCGCGGCACTCCGTGGTGGTCGGCGCGAAGCGATCGGTTGGGCACGGCGCGCCGCTTCCGTCGCAGGATTCGGCGGTGTCACACGCTCCCGCGGCGGGGCGGCACACCGTCGCCGCCGGACGGTTGCCCCAGGCCGTCGGAGCGCTGCGGTCGGACGGCGCGTCGCAACGCTGGCAGGCGTTGGCGGGGTTGAGCGTGTCGTGCGGGACGCAGGCCCCGTCGATGCGGCAGAAGCCCTCGTCGATGAACCCGTCGCAGTCGTTGTCGCGAGCGTCGCAGAGCTCGGGGGCGCCGAGGTTCACGTCGCCGCGGGTGTCGTCGCAGTCGGCGCGCTCGCCCGGAGCCGCGCAGGTCGCGCTCGGCGATCCGTCGCCGTCACGGTCGACGCACGGGGGCGTGGGGGCTGCGAAGCTCAGCGCGATGACCTCGCCCGGCCCCGTGGGGAAGGGAGTCACGCTGAGGGAGGGGAAGGCCACGACCACGGGCTCGGCGGTGGTGCCACGACCGACGTAGAGGTTGCTCGTCCGGGCGTCGAAGGAGAGCCCGCAGTCGCTGGTCGACATCCCCGAGATCTCGATGTCCGTAATGGTGGTGAAGGGGGCTTCGGCGCGGACCACGCGCACGGTGCCCGTCGCGGGGAGGAAGAAGATCCGGCGCCCGACGTCGTCGAAGGCGACGGCCCCGCCGGAGTTGCCCGTGGAGCGGTTGACGTGACCGGTGTTCACCACGGAGCCGAAGGTGCCGACGGCCGCGGTGATGCCGGAGACGTCGACGGTGAGCACCGGGCCGCCGTCGCCGCCCGTGACGATCACGCGCTGACCGCGGGTGTCGACCGCGAGCTGGTCGCCCACGCTGGTGGGGGAGGGCTCGGCCGGGAGCGCGCTGAGGGTGGTGGTGGCGATGACGGCGCCGTAGTTGGCGTCAGCGAGGCTCACCGCGCGCAGCGTCCGCGCGACGGTGTCGTAGAAGAAGAGAACGCGGCGCGGTCCGTCGACTTCGAAGGCCATCGAGCCCGAGTTGGGGAGCGGCAGGTCACGCGTCGGCGCCCGAGCCAGGGTGACGGGATTGAAGGCCTGCAAGGGCTGGTCGGCGGTGCAGCACGACCCGGCGTAGAGCAGCGATCGCCCGGGGTCGAAGGTGATCGCGCCGTTGGCCGTGCCGCGCGGGCCGGTGGCGACGACGGCGAAGGGGGCAGACCCGCTCTGCGCGGTGATCACGCCGTTGTGCGGGGCGCCGTGGGTGAAGGCGACGGCGTAGAAGACCCGCGCGGGGTCGACCTGGGCGGCGGCGAGCCCCGGCGCAAAGACGAGGGCAAACATGAGGGGTCTGCGGAGTGGGCGCATGCGTGCACTCTGCCTCTTCTCAAGACGTTGTTGAACTCCGACCCACGGGCAAAGCCCCCCTGCGCGGCGCGGTCTTTACGATCGATGCCGCGGGGGGATCAGGCGCCCCACGCCGCACGGCGGTGACGCCCTCCCGCAGCGCCATCCTCCCCCTCCCGCCCGCGTCCCTCGCGAAGGAGATCCCCGCGTCCCGCCACGACGTCCCTCTCTGCCGTGCGCGCGGCCGCGTTCTTCGCGAGCCTCCACGGCGATCCTCTCTGAAGTGCGCGCGGCCACGGCCCGGGCGGCCCGTCCTGCCGACACGTCATGCGGCCCACGCGGTGGCGATCCGCGCGGCCCGTGCTGTCACCAAAGCCTCTGTGTCCCAGTCGGTTGCGACGCGTGCGGTCTCCTCCACAGTGTCAGCGCCGATGTGCTTCAAGAGGCGCTCGAGCACCGCGCGGTCCTGGATCGCGACGATGAACCGCAGTCGTCCGCCGCAGCCCGCGCCCTTGCTCGACCGCCGATCTACGCGTGTCGGCTGAGCGCCACGCCACCCGAGAGGCGCGCTTCGACCGACGCACGGAGGTTGTCCGGTGCATCGGCGAGGATCTGTGGCCACCGGGCGCGCGCCTCCGCCACCGTCTCGCGCGCGATCTTGAGGATGCGCCCCGGGCGGAGGATGCCCGCCGCCTTGAGCAGGGCTTCGAGCGCGTCGTGGTCGAAGCGGCGGAGGATGGCGTCGACCGCGCGGTTGACCGCGTAGCGCGGCGGCGGGAGTTCCGCGAACCAGGCCGCGACGCACACCGGGTCGTAGATCGGCGCGAGCGAGGGCGTTCGTCCGTCGGGGTAGAGCAGCGCCCAGTTCTTCCAGTGGGCGTCAGTGTTCCCCATCAGGGCAAAGGCCACGAGGCGCCGAACGAACTCGGTCACGTCGCCGACCGGGTCGCCGGAGAGCTGATCGAGGAGGCGCAGCACCCGGGCGCCGTCCTGCACGAGCCCGACGCCGTACTTCTGCCGCGGCGGGTACTGCAGCGCCTGGCTGAGCTCCTCCATGTGGATCCGGAGCCCCGCGTCGCCGCGGTCGAAGCGCTTCACGACGAGCACATGAGGGAACTCGACCGCCTCGGGGAGCGCGACGTCGGTCCGCGCGACGCGCTCGGCCTCGGCGCAGCGCAGCCCGAGGCTCGCCGCGAGCCGGTAGCCCGTGAGCTCGTTGTCGACGAGGTCGGGGTGGGCGACCGAGGGGAGTTTGATGAGGTAGGAGCCGGCGGCGCCCTTGCGTCGCACGACATAGCGCCGGCCGTCTTTGATGGCCGAGAACTTCGTGACGAGGCCGGGGAGGCTCGCCGCGTCCTCCACCGGAGTCTCCACCGCGCGCTGCGGCGCAGGCGCGAGCCCCAGGGTCGTGTGCCAGAGGAGGATGGCGTCGGGCGTCCCCTGTTCGGACGGAACGGGCGCGACCTCCACCGCGCCGAGGAGGTCGTGACCCGCTGCCGCGAGGAGCTCGAACTCGTCGTCTTCGGAGCAGCCGCGCGCGCGGGCCAGCCGTG
>JBILLI010000900.1:0-2942 GCA_044376155.1 Polyangiales bacterium | reverse complement strand
ACTGCGGCGCCTGCGGCAACGTCTGCGGCAGCGGCACCACCTGCGTGACCAGCGTGTGCCGCCCGGGGAATGACCTCCCGGCCAACGCCATCGCGCTGAGCCTCACCAACCCCAGCGTCACCGTCACGGGCAACACCACGGGCGCGACGCGCCAGGGTGCGTGCGGCGGCTCGGTCGAGGTCTACTACAGCTTCACCCTCACCCGCCGTGAGGTGGTCTGGGCCAACACCTTCGGGTCGGCCTTCGACACCACCGTGGCCTTCGCCAACAGCACCGGCACGCAGCTGTCGGGCGCGTGCAACGACGACACCGCCTGCGGCGGGACCCAGAGCGCGCAGGGTGTCGTGCTCGACGCGGGCACCTACCTCGTGGCCGTGGGCGGGTTCAGCACCGCGGTCGGCGCGTTCTCGCTGACCGTGCACCACCTCCCCGTGGGCAACGGCCCGGCCGTCGAGGTCACCGACACCTCCGCGGGCGTGCGGAACTTCTCGGGCACCACCTCGGGCACCGGCACCTTGGGGCAGTCCTGCGGCACCGGCGCGGGCCCCGAGAACACCTACTGGTTTGGCACCTGCCCGGGCTTCACCGCCGCGCCCTTCACCGCCTCCACCTGCGGCGGCGCGACCTGGGACACCGTGGTCGAGCAGCGCAGCACCAACCGCACCACGGCGGTCTGCAACGACGACACGACCGGCACCTGCGGCGCGCGCTCCCTCGCGCGCGGCACGCTGAGCGCGGGCGCCGCGCTGCACGCCGTGTACGTCGACGGCTTCGGCAGCACCGCCCTCGGCGCGTACAACGTCGCGCTCTCCTTCGGCGGATGCGCCACGGGGCAGACCCTCTGCACCGACGCGTGCCGCAACCTGCAGACCGACAGCACCAACTGCGGCGCCTGCGGCAACGCCTGCACGGGTGGGCTCACCTGCAACGCGGGTGTCTGCACCGCGCCCGCGCCCGCGAATGACCTCCCGACCAACGCGACCACGCTGAACCTCACCAACCCCACCGTCACCGCCACGGGGACCACCGTGGGCGCGACGCGGCAGGGCACCTGCGGCGCCTCCAGCGAGGTGTACTATCGCTTCACGCTCACGCAGCGCGAGGTGGTCTGGGCCAACACCTTCGGCTCGGGCTATGACACCACGGTGGCCTTCGCCAGCAGCACCGGCACGGAGATCTCGGGCACCTGCAACGACGACTCCGGCTGCGGCGGCACACAGAGTTCTTCGGGGACCGTACTCAACGCTGGCACCTACCTGGTGGCGGTGGGCGGGTTCGGGACCGGCACGGGTGCCTTCACCCTGAACCTGCATCACCTCCCTGCCGGCAACGGCACGGTCGCGGAGTTCGCGGGCGCGACCAACGGCACCTACACCCTGACCGGCACCACCTCGGGGACCGGGCTCTTCTCACAGTCGTGCGGCGGCAGCGGTCCCGAGAACACGCACTGGTTCACCACGTGCGCGACGCCCTCGACCCGTACCATCACCGCGGAGACCTGTGGCGACGGCCAGACCTGGGACTCGGTGGTGAACGTGGTCAGCTCCAACCGCACCGCCAACCTCTGCAACGATGACGCGAGCGGCTGTGGCCTTCGCTCTCGCACGACGGGCGCCCTGTTGGCCGGCCCCGCGCTCCATGTCGTCTACCTCGACGGCATCGGAACCGCGGCCGGGGCCTACACGCTGCGCGTGACCCTCGCCAACTGATCATCGACCTCGGTGGACGCTCACACGAGCGTCCGCCCCTCCCCCCCAGACGACTGCTGCGCGAGTCGCGCCCTTAAGGGCGTTCGTCGCCCCGTGCTTCGAGGCGTCAACGCCCGATGCTCCGAGTGTCTCCCAGCTGATCACCTGAGTTCGCGCCCAGGCGAATCTGCCAGGCCCGGTCGTCGGTGCTCCGCCCGACGACTTCCAACTGGTCCGCCTGTCCATCGGCCCTGCGCACGATCACCACGTCGGCGAACCCGTCGGCGTTGAAATCTCCCGAGCTTGTGATCGTGGTGCCGTAGTCGCGATCGGCCGACGTCGGCGCCGCGAAGGACCCTGGTACGCGACGCGGGGCTCCTCCGTCCCAGCGCATGCTGACGATCTCAGAGCGCGTCGTATCCAGCTGACACTGAACGAGAAAGCGCCCGAGCTCGTTCGCAAAGAGGAACCCGCCCACGAAACCCGGTCCGACCTTCACGCATCCCGTCGCCGAGCGAATCGTCGTCAGCGCGCGCACGTCGGCTGCAACCGGCAGCTCCGAGAGATAGAGGGCTCCCTCGCCAGACTCGGCACCGAGGACGTAGTCGTTGGCGCCGTCCGCGTTGAGATCGCCCATCAGCGACGCCGAACGCCCTACTTCCTGAAGGCCGCCCCTCATCAGAGGTGTCACCTCGATGGATTGCGACACCAGGGGTGACCGTCCCCTCACGCTGTGCGCCTGTGCGCCGCCGAGAGAGCGACTCGTCACCACAAAGTCGTCCAGGCGATCGCGGTTCAGATCCCCCGTCGCGAGGAGGAGGTTTCCCAGGCTTTGGTGGTCCGTCCCCGGCTGGACGACGATGCTCCTCGCCGCGCTCAGTCCGTTCGGAGATCCCAGCCAGATCCGCAGCTCCCCCTGGAGATTCGCAGCGGATGGCGCGCCCACGGCGACATCACCAAACCCGTCGCCGTCCACGTCGCCGACGAACGCGAGGGATGACGCATTGGCCGCGAACTCGCTGTCCGGCAGCCGGCGCATCGTCGGCGCACCGTTCGACATGGTGTTGAAGTCCACGACGTGAAGAGCACCTCGCGGCCCCGAGGTCGTTACGACTCCTCCCGTGGCGACAATGTCCATGATCCCGTCGCCGTCGACGTCCCCGATCGTCAACGCACCTCCCACGAAGCGTTCTTCGAGAGCGCCCTCGAGTATCGCGCCGGGCACGGTCGCAGGGTCCATCTTGCCCCGATACA
>JBILLI010000203.1:0-11035 GCA_044376155.1 Polyangiales bacterium | reverse complement strand
AGGTTCGTGCGCGCGAGCTCCACGGCGGCGGCGTTCTGCGCGACACCGCCGCGCGCCGCGGCCACCTGCGCGGGGAGGTCACTCGGCCGCACGACCCCGAGGAGCTGCCCCGCGCGCACGCGATCTCCGCGGTCGACGGTGAGCACCGAGAGGTACCCCAGGACCTTGGCGCCCACGTCGACCTGCCGCACGGGACGCACGTCTACGGGTGCGCGCACGGTCACCCGCAGGGCGCGCGCGCGGAGCAGGGTGGTGACCACATGCGGCGGCGGGCGTGGCCGCGGGGGCGGCGCGGCGCGACGGGCGCACGCCAGCGTGAGCGCGAGGAGGAGTGCGAGCAGCGAGGTTCGCATGGGGCGCTCCGGTGTGGTCCATGTCGGCACGTGCGCGCAAGGGCTCGCGTCGCGCGGCCTTCCCTTGACCGGGTCGACGACCGGGGGTTTTGATGTCGCAGCGCCATGCACCACCACATCGCCTCGAGTTCTGGCCTGGTCATCGTCACGGCGTCGCTCGCGGCGGTGCTGTCGTGCACGTCGAGCGCACCGGCCACGGGAGACGCCGCGGCGATGGGGCTCCCGCCGCCGCCGCCGGGCGGCCAACAGCTCGCGAGCGACCCCTACACGCTGCAGGGCGGCCAGGAGAAATACTACTGCTACACCTTTCGCTCGCCGGACCGTGAGACCGCGGTGACCGCGGTGGAGGCGCTGTCGGGGGCGCTGGTGCACCACGTGGCGCTCTTTCAGACCACGGCGCCCGAGCCCGAGGGCTTTCACGAGTGCAACGTGTTGATCCGCACCTCGTGGCGCCCGATCTGGGCTGGGGGCACCGGCCGTCGCGACTTTCGGCTACCGCCCGAGGTGGGCTTTCGCGTGCCTCCGAACACGCAGTATCTCATCCAATATCATCTGCAGAACACCCGCCCGACGCCGGTCACCGAGCGCAGCGGGTTGAACCTGACCTACGCGCCTGACCCCGCGCGGGTGACCCCCGCGGGGATCTACGCCCTGGGCTCGTTCTCGCTCGAGATCCCTGCGCGGGCGCAGAACTTTCAGCAGGTCATCGACTGCGTCGCCGACCGGGAGCTGCGCGTGTTCGCCGCGTTCCCCCACATGCACAAGCTCGGCGCGCGCGTGCGCTTCGAGGCAGGGGCCTCACGCGACGCGCTGCGGCCGCTCTACCAGATCGACCCGTGGCCCTTCGGGGACCAACCCCTCGATCCCGTCGACTTCACCATCCGACCGGGCACCCACCTGCGCGCCACCTGCGAGTGGAACAACCCGCTGAACCGCGCCATCCGCTTCGGAGAGAGTTCCGACGACGAGATGTGCATCTTCACGATGTTCTACTACCCCTTCGAGAGCCTCGCGGGGTGCATCATCGATGGCCCCAACACCGACGCCGACGCGGGCGCTCCGGCGGGGATGGGCAACGCCGGCTGCTCGGCGCCTCGCGCACCCGCCGACCCTTGTGTTCGGTCCTGCAACACCGGCAACGAGAACGGCGTGGGGCGATACTGCACCCGCGGCGGGGGGCAGTGCGCGCGCAACCAGGGCGCCGTGCTCTGCACCGCGGACTTCGACATGACCCTGCAGAGCGGCTGGTGCACGCGGCCTTGCGCGTCGGATGCCGCGTGCGGCTCGGGTGCGCGCTGCACGGGAGACGCGCGCGGGCGCGGCTGCGTGCCCGCGGAGTGCGTGGAGTCATCTCCCGCCGACGCCTCGACCGACGCCTCGACCGACGCCTCGCTTCGGGATTGACGAAGATCGACGCCTGACGTGAGGTCTGCGAGGTGACACGAACGCTGCCCCTGACACTGCTGTGCCTGGCGCTCCTCCCCGGGTGTGGCGCGAGCGCGCCCCCCTCGACCGACGCGGGCCTCGCAGACGCCGGGCCGCCGACGTGGGCCTCGGTGGAGGCGGTCCTGTCGCGGAGCTGTGCGTTCACCTCGTGCCACGGCGCGCTCCGCGCGTACCCGCGGCTGAGCCAGGAGTTCGCGTACGCATCGCTGACCACGGGCATGTCCATGCAGATTCCGTCGCTGCGCCTGGTGGCGCCGGGGAACCCCGCGCAGAGCTGGTTGATGCACAAGCTCGATGGGACCCTCTCGTCGCAGGCCGTGTGCGCCGCGTCCAACAGCCCCTGTGGAGTTTCGATGCCTCAGGGGTCCGAGCTGCTCCCCGCGCACGAGCGCGCGATGATCCGCGCGTGGATCGAGATGGGCGCGCCCGGTCCGCGCGACCGCTGAGGGCGTCTACTGCTGCAGCGCCGCGAGGCGTCGCGTGGCCGCGGGGTCTCCCGGGGCGATGGTGAGGATCCGCTGGAGTGTCCCCACGGCCCCGGGGCGATCGCCCGTCGCGAGCTGCAGGTCTGCGAGGCGGTGCAGGTAGCCCACGTTGCGCGCGTCGAGGCGCGTCGCGGCGCGGTACTCGGTGAGCGCCTCAGCGTTGTTGTTCGCGCGCGCGAGCACGTTGCCGAGCTGCGCGTGGAGCTGCGCCGAGTTGGGCTGCTGCCGGATCGCGCCGCGCAGCAGGCTCTGCGCCGTCGCCCAGTCGCGCTGCCGCATGGCGTCGGCGATGCGCGGGTCGTTGGCGCTCACGGCGCCCGCAGTCGCCGCGGGTGCGGGTGCGGGTGCGGGTGCGGGTGCGGGCGCAGGCGTGCGGGCCGCGGCAGGCGCGGGCGCTCGGGCCGCAGCGGGCGCAGGTGTGGGGCGAGGGGTGGGCTCGGGCGCACGAGCTACGACGCGGGGACGCTGCGGCGCAGGCTCCGGCGCGCGCGGTGCGGGCTCGGGTGCGGGCGGCGGCGCCGCGGGCGCGGGCGGCGGTGTCGCAGGCTCGGGCGCGGGGGCGGGTGGCGGTGTCGCAGGCTCGGGCGCGGGCGCGGGCGGCTCGGCCGCGGCGGCGGTAGGCTCGGCCGCGGGGGCGGCGGGCTCGGGCGCGGGGGCGGCGGGCTCGGGCGCAGGAGGCTCACCTGACTGCGCCATGGGCGGGATGGAAGGCTCGCCCGGCGGCGTCGCCCCCATGCCCGGCGGAGGGTTCCCATCGGGGGAGGAGAGGAGCGGGGTGTTGCGCAGCGCGCTGAGTCCCGGCACGTTGGTCAGCGCGGTGTTGAACCGGCTGTAGGCGGTGAAGGCGGCGAAGCTCACCCCCCCGACGAGCGACAACGCCATGGCCGCTGCGATGTAGGGCGCGGCCTTGGTCCCCGGCGGGTCCCGCGGCGGCGGGTGCATCGACATCGCGGCAGGCGGCACCGACATCGACGGCGCGCCGTGTTGCATGGGCGCACCGTGTTGCATGGGCGCGCCGTGTTGCATGGGCGCACCGTGTTGCATGGGCGCACCGTGTTGCATGGGCGCGCCCTGTTGCATGGGCGCACCCTGTTGCATGGGCGCACCCTGTTGCATGGGCGCGCCTTGATTGAAGGGGACTGGCGGCGGGGCTGAGCCCTCGGCGCCCGGCATCACATAGCCCATCATTGTCGGAACGGGCTGACGCGCCGGGACCTCTGCGGGCTGCGGTGCGCTCGGGGCGAGACCCGGCGCCACAGGCCACTGACCCGAGGGGGGCACCGAGGCGTGCCCCATCATCATCTGCGCGCCGTCGGGCGGGTTCATGCCCATGAGCGTCGGGAACGACTGGCGCTCTCCCACGGGCTCTCCCGCGGCCTTCGCAACGTTGCGCTCGTTGGTGTCGCCCACGTCCTCGTAGTCGAGGGAATTCTTGGTGATGGGCGGCGGGAGCGGCACCTGACCCGATCCCTCGCCGGGCGGCGGGGTCGGCGGTGCCGACACGAAGCCCACGAGCGTCTGCTTCTGCCCCGCGGGCGCATTCGCCGCCGCGCCCACCGCGAAGGGGTTCGCGGGCGGTCCGCTCGGACGAACCGCCGCCAGCGGCGCCATCGTCGGCATGCGCGGGAGCTTGGGTCCGCCCTGCATCGACGCGACCATCGCCTGCATCTCGCCCGCGGGAGAGAGCCGCGTGGGGGCTTCGTCCGCACGCTCCTCGGGGGGCGGCGGGGCGACCGCCGCGACGGGGGCCGGCGGTGCTGCGGGCTCTGCCGCGGGTGGTGTCTCGGTCGACTCCGCGGGCTTCGCGACGGCGGACTGACGGGGCGGCGGGGGCGGCGGCGTGGGCACCGACGACCGCATCGCCGCGGGGGGCGGCGGGGGCGGCGGGGCCTTCGGGGGAGCGGGCTTCGCGGGCTCGACGGGCTTCGCGGCCGCGGGCTCTTCGGGCTTCGCGGGCTCCTCGGGCGTCGCGAGGGCAGCGCGCACGGCCTCTTCGCTGGGCGACGGCCGCGCGACGGTGCGCGCGTCGGAGTCGTCGTAGTCGGGCGGGACCGCGGCGGCGGGAGAGGTCGGCGAGGCGAAGGGCTCGAGCTGTCGCTCCAACTGCTGCGCGGAGAACGGGCGCTCCCGCGCGTCGCGCTGCAGGAGGTTCAGCACCAGCTTCGACATGGCCGCGGGCACCGAGCTGTCGAGGGGCTCGGCGTCGGTATCGCACTGCATCTGCAGCACCCGCTGCGGGTCCAGGCCCATGTAGGGCGGCACCCCGGCGAGGGACTCGTAGAGCACCGCGCCGAGCGCGTAGAGATCGCTGCGGAAGGAGACCAGCTTGCCCTGAATCGCCTCGGGCGCGACGTAGCCCGCGGTGCCCGTGAGCGCGCGGCCCTCGGCGGTGGTGAAGTGCCGCCCCACGGAGGCGTCGAGCACGTAGATCGCGCCGTCAGAGCCCAGGAGGATGTGCCCGGGGCGCAGGTCCCGATGGAGCACCCCGTGGCGGTGGAGCTCTGCGAGGGCGCTGGCCACGCGGCCGCCGATGAGGGCGGCCTCCTTGGCCGACAGCCGCCCGCGGGACGTGATGCGCTCGCCGAGGGTCTCGCCCGCGATGAAATCACGCACCATGAAGGTGACATCGTCGATGTCGCCCGCCTCAAGAATCGGCGCCAGCGACGGGTGCCGCACCTGCACGAGCTTCTGCAGCTCGCGGCGCACGCGCTGGCGATCCGTGGGCGTGGCGAAGGCGCGCTCGCGCATCACCTTCACGATCACCACCCCGCCGGTGCCCGGGTCCTTGCCTTCGTAGAGTGATCCCGTGGCGCTGGTGTAGCGGGCTTCGGTGAGGCCGTATTTCTCGGCCAGCTCCTGGGGCGCGGCGCCCCCGGCGGCTTCGGTGGTCATGGTCGTTGCACCTATACGCGGAAGACGTCGCGAAATCGACACCGCGACAGCCGGGCGGCTTGGCGGGGGCGTGACGTCACCGTCAGCGTCCGATGGAGGCAGCCACCCCGTCCACAAAAAGGTCGGCTTTGCGGAGAGCCTACACCGCGCGCATTCACAACCACGTCGCGGGCTACAGCCGCACGGCGAGGCCGAAGGTGCCTCCGAGGTAGCGGTCCTCGGCGGAGCGCGGGGCGTCGACGGTGCCCGCGGGGCGCCCGAGGGTGTGGGCCCACAGCCGCATCTCGAAGGCCGCGCGGAGCTCGAGCTTCCAGACGATCCGCAGCGCGAGGCCCGCGGTGGCGAGAACACCCGCGGTGGACGACCCCGGGAAGCGCTGCCCCATGGCCCCGAGGTCGAGCCCGTGCAGGTACGCCGCGTCGAGGGTGAGCGCGAGCGGCGTCGCCAGCGGGATGCGCGCCGCGACCCCGAGCTGCAGCGCCTGCACGTCGAGGTCGGGCACCGCGCTGATCGCCGCGCCGCGGTCGTTGCGCACCTGAAACGACTGCATGCGCCACCCGACGAGCGCGGCGAGGTCGAGCCCCGCGACGTCGATGGGCAAGCGCACGCGCAGGCCCGCCATGGCGCTCCACGCGGCGGTGGTGTAGCGCGCGCCGGCGCTGTCGGTGCTCTGGAGACCGAGCGCGATTTCGTACTGCCCCGCGAGGCCGAACCAGGTGGCCGCGCCGCGGGTGACGTGGGCCGCGGGGTGCCACGCGAGGTCCACCCGCACCGACGGCGCCGCGTCGAGGACGTAGGGACGCGCGGGCGAGACCGGGCCGCTGTAGCTCAGCTCGCGCGCGAAGGCGCGACCCGACACGGCGAGGTCCAGCGCGTTGGGGAGGGGCGCTTCGGGCGCAGGCGGCGGCGGCGGCGGCGGCGGGGGTGGCGCTTCGGGCGGAGGCTCCAGGGGGCGCGACACCAGCGGGGGCGGTGGCTCGGGGGCCTCGGGCGGCAGCGGGGCGGGGGCGGTGCGAAGGGGCGGGCGCTGCGGGGCCCGTCGCGGCGGGGCGCGGCGGGGTTGCGCGACGACCGCCGGGGCGACGAGGGAGAGCGCGAGCACGAGGGGGAGCGGTCGACGCACGGCGGCGCGCGGAGTGTGCACGATGCGGGCGCGGGGCGCGAGCGCGGTAGGATGCGCGGATGAGAGACCGAAACGCCCACTGCGCCGCGTGCGGCGCGGCGTACACCCCGAACGCGTCGTGGCCGCGCACCTGCGCCGCGTGCGGCGAGACCCGCTGGCTGAACCCCACCCCCGTGGGGGTGCTGATCGTGCCGGTGGACGACGGGGTGATGTTGATCCGTCGTGGGATCGAGCCGCGGCGCGGGGAGCTCGCGCTGCCCGGGGGCTTCATCGTGGTGGGCGAGACGTGGCAGCAGGGCGCCGTGCGCGAGCTGCGCGAGGAGACCGACGTGGTCGTCGCGCCCGAGGCGGTGCGAGAGTTCATGGTGCGCTCGCCCGACCACGGCCACGTCGTGCTGATCTTCGGCGTGTGCGACCCGTTGCGCGGAGAGGACCTCCCGCCCTTCTCCGAGACCGACGAGACCGTCGAGCGCCTCGTGGTGAAGGAGCCCGTGGCGCTCGCGTTCCCGCTGCACACCGAGGCCCTCGCGCGGTACTTCGCGACGCGCGCGGGGTGACCTCCCGCGCTCAGCTGCCCAGCGGAGACGCGCCCTCGAGCCAGACCCGCGAGCGCAGGTGCAATCGTCCCGGGTAGTGCAGCTCGAACCACCCGCTGCTCTCGTCGAAGGCGAAGCCCACCGCGGGGATGATGGGGTCGCGCGAGGCCACCACCTCGAAGCTCCAGCGCGAGCGCCGACCGCCGGGCATGGGCACCGCGGCCTGCAGCGGGAGGGCCTCGCGCACGGCGTGGAGGGCGGCCTCGTCGAAGCCCGCGACGCGCGCGCTGCGCACGACGCGCACCGAGACCACGTTGCCCTGGGCGTCTTGCACGACCTCGACCTCCGCGCGGGTGCGCGTGGCGGTGCCGTGGGCGGCGTCGACGATGCCCGTGAACGGGGTCACGTTGCGCGCGGTGGGGTCGTTCCCGCGGTGCCCGTCGAGGGCGTCGGCGGCGGCGCCCTGACGACCGGGCTCGGCCGCGGCGCCCGCGGCGTTGCGCAGCACATCGCGCATCGCCGCGACGGGCATCGCGACGCCCGCGAGGAGCGCGTCGCCCATCGAGGGCTCGCGCGCGACGCCCGGACGCCAGATCTCCGTCATGCGCCGACGGAGGGACCAGAAGTACCCGCGAACCCCGGGCGCGTCGTGCTGGTGCGTGGCCGCGAGCTGCTCACGGACGTACACCGCGGAGGCCCGGCGCGCGCGCTCCTCGGGCGTGCCCTGGGGGAGCTGGATGAGGTCGCGCTGGGTGTGTCCGTCGCCCACCGCCGTGAGCACCACCGCCCCGCGGGACCACGCATCAAACGCCGCGCGGTTGCTCGCGCGCAGCACCTCGTTGGCGTTGAGCGTCGGTGCGGGCGGTGCGGGCGGCGCGGGGGTCACCGCGACGGGCGCGGGCGGTGCCGTCGTGGGCGTGGCTTCTGGGGAAGAGGGCGGGGCTTCGGCGGCGTGGTCCGTCGGCGCCACCCGCACCATCGCGCTGCGCGCTGCGCGCACGGGGGTGGGGGTGGACGTGGGCGTGGGGGGCGTGGGCGTTTGTGCGGCGGGGGCCTCGGGCGGCGCGAGATCAAACTCCGTGGGCCGCAGCGCGTCCGGCGCAGGGGGCGCGGGTGACGCCGGGGCCGGGGTGAGTCGTGCGAGGGCGAACAACAGCGCGTGCGCGGCGATGCTCGCGGTGAGGGCTCGACCCGGGGTGTGCCGATGGCGCACGCGCACCACGCCACATTACCCGCTCTTCGGGGTTCCGGCGAACGCGCCCCGAGGAACCGCGCGCGCTCAGATCGGCGTGCGGGAGGCGACGCTCATCCAGACGCGACCCGAGGGGCCGATGACGTTGTCGAGGGCCGAGAGGGGGTAGCGCACGAAGCGGCCGTTCGTGGCGGTGCGCCCGGCGTAGCTCCCGCGCAGCGCGCCGTCCCATCGCCCGGACGGGTCGTGCACGACGAAGCCGCCGGCGTCGTAGCCCACGATCACCACGATGTGACCGCTGGGGGTGAAGTCGCCGTGCACCACCACCGGGAGCCCGTCGTCGACGAAGCGCCGGAGCTGCTCGAAGGTGCCGGTGTACGTGCTGGTGCCGTAGAGCCCGTAGGCGCGATAGAGCGCGACGAGCCCGCCCGGGCTCTGGCCCTGCCCGACGCCGAAGCGCTGGTGGAGCTGGTCGGGGCTCACGGTGACGCCGTGATGACCGAGGACCATCGACGCCGAGGTGATCCCGCAGGTGCCCGCGGGGTCGTAGGCGTTGGCGTACTGGTAGCGGTAGGGCGTGCCCGTGAGCGTGCGCGCCGCGGCGGCCGGGGCTGGTGGCGTGGGGCGCGGCGCGGCCTCGTCGCGGAGCGTGAAGCGTCGCCGTATCACGCCGCGGGCAGACCCGTCGGCGTTGAAGGTGCGCAGCTCGAAGTCGCGCGCGCCGAGCTGGCTGTAGGTGTGGCGCACGGCCGCGCGCGGGCTGCGCGTGTCGCCGCTGACCTCGTCGCGCAGGAGGAACCCGTCGGCGCGCACCTCGAGCCCCGCGACGCCCGCGGGCGCGCGCTCGATGCCCACCTCGTACTGCGCCGCGCCGGTCTGCCGCACGAAGACCCCGTAGTCAGGGGTCACGTCGAGCAGCCCGACGCCGAAGGCCGCCACGGCGCCCTGCGCGTCGAAGCCCAGCACCTCCAGCGCGCGCTCGTCGACGGCTCGTTGGAAGGCGTACGAGATCGCCAGCGACGGCGACGCGGCGCGGGTGGCCGTGCCGATGCTCCAGCCGTCCACGCGGTACTCCACGCGCGTGACCGCCGCCGGGGCCTGCGCGCGGAACTGGTAGGTCCCGTCGACGCCGCGGGTCCACTCCACCGTCATGGCCCTCGCGGCCGCTGCCGGCGGGGTGACGGGCGGGGTGACGGGCGGGGTGACGGCGCCCTGCCAGAAGCCCGCGCCCATCTCCGACCACACGCCCCGCGCGCGGTCGCGGTAGTGGCGATAGCGCTGCGGGAAGCATGAGTACCCCGGGAGGCAGCCGTTGTAGTGATGGGTGACGGTCTGCACCCAGGGGTGAAAGCGGTCGTTGTCGGGGGTGACCCCGTTCATCCACGCCGCGGCCTCGTCGAGCGTCGCGACGCCGGGGATGTACGCCGAGTCGCGCACCATGCGCAGGGTGAATTCCACCGCGGCCTGGGTGTTCCCCGCGAGGGAGAGCACCCGCGCGCCGTCGCGGCGCAGCGTGGCGTCGAAGTCGCCGCCGTCGAACTGAAACATCCCCAGTCCGCCCTGCCGCGCGCTGCAGGGACCATCCCCCGCGCCCGCCACCACCGGCCCGCGGCAGTCGGCGGAGTAGGGGCCCTGGCACGCCCAGGTCAGCTCCGACCAGCAGTGGGACATCTGGGTCTCGGCGTCGGCGAGGCCCGCGAGCAGCCAGCCCGCGCGCGGCAATCCGGCCCGCGCCGCGGCGTCACGGATCTGCCCCGCCCGCGTGCGGCGCTGCGCGAGGGTAAGGTTCGAGGGCTGGGTCGAGGCCGCCGAGAGGTCCCCCTCCAGGTCGGCCGCGCAACCGCTCAAGAACACGGCAAGCGCGAGCGTCGAAGAGGCGTGACCGCCGCGACGAGGGATGGACCGGCGAGGCGTGAGGGAGGGCACTGCCGACTCTCCGCGCAATGAGCGTGCCGCGCGCGCGTCGCGCGATCCTGCTCAATCTTGTGGTCAGCGCACTGTCCAGGGAACGCGCGGTGGCGGTGACTGTGTTGACCAGGGGAAGGCCCCGCGCAGCTCAGCGCTCGAGGGTCATCGCGCTCTGACTCAGGGTGAACCCCAGCGGCTCGCGCGCGTCTCGCCACCCCGCGGGGATCTCCACGCCCGCGGCCAGCGCCACGATGCCGCCCACGATCGCGCAGGTGGTGTCGCGGTCGCCGAGGCCCTCGACGGTGGTCCAGAGCGCGGCTTCGTAGTCACTCGCGTGCCGCGCCGCGCACCACAGGCTGAAGGGCACGGTGTCTGACGAGATCACCCGCGCGCCGGTCCCCAGCACCGCCGCGGCGAGGGTCACCGACGCCTCGGGGGCCAGCGCGGCGGCCTGCGCGATGCCCGCGCGTGTCTCGCCGTCGGGCGTGTGGTCGAGCGCGAAGCGCAGCAGGGATGGGTGCGCGCGGCGAAAGCCCTCGTCGCGCGTCGCGCGCCACGCGTAGACACCCGCCGCGGCCACGGCGACCGCGCCCGCGACGCCCTCGGGGTGCGCGTGGGTGGGGGCCGCGCTCGCCTCCGCCGCGCGCAACGCCGCGTCGAGGTCGTCGGCGAAGTACCCCGCGGCGGGCGCCACCCGCATCGCCGCGCCGTTGCCCATGGACCCGCCGCCGTCGAACACCGAGCGCGCCACCGTGCGCCAGGGCTCTCCCGCGGCGATGCGCTGCAGGATCCCGTGGGCCGTGCCCCCGTAGCCCCGTGCGGGGTCGGCGAGGTAGCGCTCGGCGAAGCGCGACGCCAACGCGTCCGTGTTCACATCCCCGTGCAGCGCAAGGACTTCATACACCGCGAGGGCCATCTCGGTGTCGTCGGTGGTGGACCACGGGGCGGGCGGCAGCGCGCGGCGCGCGATGATCTCAGGGACGACCTCGGGGTCGCCGAAGAAGCGTTGCCCGAAGGCGTCGCCCACCGAGAGCCCCTCCAGCGCGAGGCGTGCGCGTTCAAGGCGACGTGGCGTCATCGCTGAGGCGTGAGCGTCGATG
>JBILLI010000899.1:0-2943 GCA_044376155.1 Polyangiales bacterium | reverse complement strand
GACCAACGCCGTGCGCCACGCCGTCGGTGCGACGCGGGTCACCGTGCGGGTGGTGCGCGACGGCGACGCGCTGAGGGTGACCGTCACCGACGACGGGGCCGCGGTGGGCAAGGGCGTCGGGGGCTTCGGGATCCAGGGCATGGCCGAGCGGGCCGCGCTGCTGGGGGGGCGCTGCGACGCCGGCCCGCGGCCGAACGGGGGGTGGGAGGTCCGCGCGGTGATCCCGTGGACGGGGGCGGGGCGATGATCCGGGTGCTCCTCGCCGACGATCAAGCGCTGGTGCGCACGGGGTTGCGCATGATCCTCGAGGCCGAAGACGACATCACCGTGGTGGGCGAGGCCGCCGACGGACTGCGCGCGGTGGAGCTCGCGCGTCGCCTGCGCCCCGACGTGTGCTTGTTCGACATCCGCATGCCCGGGCAGAACGGCATCGACGCGACGCGCGCGGTGGCGGGCGCGGGCGTGCCCGACCCCCTGGCGGTGGTGGTGATCACCACCTTCGACCTCGACGAGTACGTCTACGGCGCGCTGAAGGCCGGCGCGCGGGGATTCTTGCTGAAAGACGCGGGCCCGGCCCTGCTCGCGCAGGCCGTGCGGGCCGCGGCCGAGGGCGACGCGCTCATCGCCCCGAGCGTGACGGTGCGTCTGCTCCAGACCTTCGCCGCGCAGCGCGCCGCCGCGCCGCCGCCCCCCGCGGAGCCGCTCACCGACCGCGAGACCGAGGTGCTCCTCGCCGTGGCGCGGGGGCGCACCAACCAGGAGATCGGCCGCGACCTCTTCATCAGCCTGAGCACGGTGAAGACCCACATCGCGAGCCTCATGGCCAAGCTCGGCGCGCGCAACCGCGTGGAGCTCGCGCTGTGGGCCTTCGAGCGTCAGCGCGCGGGTCATCCTTTCGGGTGAGGCGGAACCGTCCCTTGCGCCGATGGCGACAGCGCGTTTCGCGCCGCAGCGTGGGGGGGCATGAACCTCGCGACCAACGCCCCCCTGATGACCGACGCCGACGCGCCCGCGCGCCCGCGCGCCGAGGCCGCGCTGCCCCTCGCGCTCGTGGCGCTGAGCCTGATCCCGCTGGTCTCGGGGGTCTACCGCCTCTCGCTGCTGGCGCGCGGTCACACCCCCACCCCGGACGACGTGCGCATCGCGGCGCACCCCGTCGCGATGGCCCTGCACGTGGTGGGCGCGACGCTGTTCTGCGTCCTCGGCGCGCTGCAGTTCTGGCCCCGGGTGCTGCGCGCGCGCCCGTGGCTGCACCGCGCGCTCGGGTGGTGGCTCGCGCCGCTCGGGGCGCTGGGCGCGCTCTCGGGCGTGTGGATGGCGTTGCACAACGCGCCGCATCCAGACAGCAGCGCGGCGGTGGTGGCGATGCGGGTCGCGGCGGGCGGGGCGATGGCGCTGTGCCTCGCGCTCGGCGTGCGCGCGGCGGTGCGGCGGGAGCTCGGGGCGCACCGGGCGTGGATGGTCCGCGCCTACGCGCTGGGGAGCGCCGCGGGGACGCAGTCGCTGGTGTTCGTGCCGCTCACGCTGCTGCTGGGACAACACGCGCGCGGGAGCTTCGCGCTGGGCCTGGCCGCGGGGTGGGCGCTGAACGTGGCGGTCGCCGAGGCGGCGCTGCGCCGCGGTTGGCTCAGGGGCGCGAGTCGATCGTCGCGCCGCCCGTGATGGAGACGAAGTTCAGCCAGTTGCTCTGCGACCCGTCGCTCGTGGGCGTGGGGTCACCCTGCCCGGTGGCGCCGCCGCCGATGTAGCGGAGGTTCACGAAGAGGTCGACGTGCGGGCGCACGCGCCAGCCCACGCGCAGGCTCGCGTCGAGGATCGCGCCGGTGACCTCGTTGTCGCTGCCGTTGAGCACGGAGATGGGCGCGTAGAACCCGTCGACCTCGAAGGCGAAGAAGGCCCCCGCGGACCCGAGGGGGAAGCGCCCGCGCGCGCGCAGCAGGGGCACCACGCCCACGTCGCTGCGCCCGCGAAAGAGCCGCCCGTCGAGGCTCTCGAAGTCGATGGTGGCGTTGCGCAGCTGCAGCGCGAGGCCCAGCGAGAGCTCGCGGTCGGGCGCGGCGAGCAGGTCGTAGTGCCAGCCCGCGCGAAAGAACGGGAACCCGTAGCGGAACTGCACCGGCGTGCCGTTGGGAAAGGTCACCCCGTCGATGCGAAGGTCCCGCGTGAGGGTCTCGCGGGTGACGATCTCGAGGGGTTGGTAGAGCAGGGTGACGTGGTGACGCCGCCGCACGTCGATCTCCGCCGAGAGCCGCGCGAAGGGGTAGAGGTTGTCTTGCGCGCCGTCGCGGCGGTAGTCGATGCGCGAGCCGTCGACGCCGAAGCGCACGAAATGGTCGGCCACGAAGAGAAATCCCAACTCGGCGCTGGCCCGCACGCCCACGGCGGGCTCCGCGGTCTGCGCGAAGGACGTGGCGGACGCGGCGGTGAGGGCGAGGGCGAGGGCGAGGTGCGCGCGGTAGCTCATGCATGGTGGGATGCGCGCTCGCGCGAAGTGTTGCGCGCGGTCCTCGGGTGTCGACAGGACGCGACGGTGCGACGCCCCGGCCGACGCGCCTCGAAGGGCTGGTGACAAGGGCATGACGGTTGCAAAATCGAGGTCATGACGATCCGGGGTGGTGGGGCGAGCGGGGCGGTGCTGGCGCTGGTTTTGTCGGGCTGTGGCGGGGCCTCGCGGGCGCCCGACGACGCCGCGCGCGAGGCGGGGGCGGACGACGTGCCGACGGCGGTGGTCGACGGGGCGACGGCGCCGCGCGACGGGGGCGCGGACGATGTCTCGACGGCGGTGGTCGACGGCGCGACGACGCGCGACGGGGGCGCGTGCCCGGTGGGGCCCGTGCGCTTTGTGCACGACGGCGCGGCGCCGGGCGCGCCGGTGGTGCACTTCCTCGACGCGCCGCGATACCCCGACGCGCGGTGCAACGACGGCACCCCCGCGGCGTTCTT
>JBILLI010000114.1:0-14607 GCA_044376155.1 Polyangiales bacterium | reverse complement strand
GTCGCAGTCGGCGAATCCCTGCCCGCAGGTGGCCACCGCGCAGGCGCCGTTGATGCACGCCGGGGTGCCGCCCGAGACGGTGCAGCGGTTCGCGCAACGGCCGCAGTGCGGGAGGCTGCTGCGGGTGTCGACCTCGCAGCCGTTGGAGGCGTCGCCGTCGCAGTCGGCGAAGCCGGTCTCGCAGGTGAAGCCGCAGGCGCCCGACGCGCAGGTGGCGCGGGCGTTGGGGCGGGCGGGGCAGGCGTTGCCGCAGACGCCGCAGTGCGACGGGGTGACGCGGGGATCGACCTCGCAGCCGTTGGTGGCGTCGCCGTCGCAGTCGGCGAAGGGCGCGCGGCAGGTGAACGCGCACGCGCCGCTGGTGCAGGCCGCGGACTGCGCGTTGGTCGGCATGGGGCAGCTGTTGCCGCAGCGTCCGCAGTTCGCGCGGTCGCCGCTGAGGGCGGCCTCGCAGCCGTTGGAGGCGTCGCCGTCGCAGTCGCCGAAGCCCGCGTTGCAGGTGGCGCCGCACGCGCCGTCGGCGCAGGTCGGGGTGGTGTTGGGGCGCACGGGGCAGACGTTGCCGCAGCGGCCGCAGTGGTTGAGCGCGTCGCGCAGGCCCTGCTCGCAGCCGTTGGAGGCATCTCCGTCGCAGCTCCCGAAGCCCGCGCTGCAGGTCACGTCGCAGCGGCCCGCGGCGCAGACCCCGGCGCTGGCGTTCATCGGGACGGGGCAGTTGTTGCCGCAGAGCCCGCAGTGCGCGGCGCTGCTGCGTAGGTCGACCTCGCAGCCGTTGGCGGCGTTGTTGTCGCAGTCGGCGAAGCCCGCGGTGCAGGTGAACCCACAGCGGCCGACGACGCAGGTGGCGGCGCTGGCGTTGGGGGGCGTGGGGCAGGCGGTGCCGCAGGCGCCGCAGTTCAGCAGGTCGCTGTTCAGGGCGGTCTCGCAGCCGTCGGCGTTCATGCGGTTGCAGTCGGCGAAGCCCTCGCCGCACATGCCCGCGGCACAGACGCCGTTGGTGCACGCCGGGGTGCCGTTGGGCGTGCGGCAGACGGTGCCGCACATGCCGCAGTGGGCGATGTTGGTGCCGACGTCGGCGCAGGCGCCGTTGCAGCACGACTGGCCCGCGGGGCAGCCCTGGCCCTGGTTGCATCCGGGCACGCAGACGCTGCCCACGCACAGCCGACCGAGGCCGCAGTCGACGTCGGCCGCGCACTCGACGCAGACGTGCTGGGCGCGGTCGCAGCGCCCGGTGGCGCCGCCGTCGCCGCCGCCGGGGCAGCCCTCGTCGCTGCGGCAGCCAGGCACGCAGAGGTTGGTCATGGCGTCGCAGTGCTCCGAGGCGAGGCACGCGCCCTCCTCGGCGACGGTGCAGCGCACGCAGCGCCCCGAGGTCACCTCGCACACGGGGGTGGGCGCGGCGCACTGCGCGCTCTGGGTGCACCGGGTGGTGACATCGAGGGCGACGTCGACGGGCGCGTCGGGGGCGCTCACTTCGGGCGCGTCGAGGGCCGCGGGGGCGTCGACGACGTCGAGCGCGGCGACATCCCGCACGTCGACCGGGGCCGGAACGTCAGGGCCGCCGACGACCGAGTTCGACGAGCCGCTGTCACACGCCGCGAGGGCGCCGAGCAGGAACACGAGGCCGTGGCGGGACAGTCGCTGCATCCCTGGATGGAACCGCATCGGCGGGTTGGTCCGCAAGGCACCCTGGGCGCGGCTTCGTGTAGGTTTGGGCGCGATGGACGCGCGTGACGACGGACCCGCGGAGCTCCCGCCGGCGAAGCGGTTTCTGGTGGTGGGCTGCGGCGGCCTCGGCGGCGTGGCCATGGCGCTGCTGCACGAGCACCTCGCCCCGCTGGGCGGCGAGGTCGTGGGCTTCACCACGAACGAGGGCATCGCCGAGGCGGTGCGGGCGCGAGGCATGCGGCTCTGCGGCCTGGAGCCCACGCGCGCGGTGAAGGCCCGCTGCGTGACCACCCTCGCGGGCGAGTCGGTACCCTTCGACGCGGTGATCCTGGCGACGCAGCCGCCGCAGGTCGAGGACGCCGCCCGCAGCGCGCTGCCGCACCTCGCCGACGACGGGCTCATGGTGGTGCTGCAGAACGGCCTCTGCGAAGAGCGCGTGGCGCGCATCGCGGGCGCGGCGCGGACCCTGGGCGCGGTGGTGGGCTGGGGCGCGACCATGCCCGAGCCCGGGCGCTACGAGCGCACCGCCGCGGGGGGCTTCACCCTCGGCCGCCTCGACGGCGGTGACGACCCGCGACAACGCGCGGTGGGCGCGGCGCTGGAGTGCATCGGCCCCGTGACCTACACCACAAACCTCCCGGGCGCGCGCTGGAGCAAGCTGGCGATCAACTGCACGGTGTCGACCCTCGGCACGCTCGGGGGCGAGCGGCTCGGGGTGCTCATGCGGTCCATCACCGTGCGGCGCCTCGCGCTGCGGATCATGACCGAGGTGGTGCGCGTGGCCGCGGTGGAGGCGGTGAGGCTCGAGAAGGTCAGCGGCACCCTCGACCTCGACTGGATGGCCCTCACCGACGCGGAGCTGCGCAGCGCGGGCTCGGCGTCGCTGGTGGCGAAGCACGCGATGCTGCTCGCGGTGGGCGCGCGCTTTCGCCGGATGCGGTCGTCGATGCTCAGCGCCATCGAGCGCGGCCGCCCGCCCGCGGTGGACTTTCTCAACGGCGAGGTGGTCGACCGCGGGCTGCGCCACGGCGTGCCCACGCCCGTGAACGCGCGGGCGCGCGAGATGGTGCACGAGATCGCGCGGGGCGCGCGGCGGTCGTCGATGGAGACCATCCGCGCGCTCGCGGCGGAGACGCTCAGCCCGGCGTGAGCAGCTGCAGGTCCATGCCGCCGGGATAGGTGTACGAGGTGTAGCTCGCGATGCCGTAGACCTTGATGCCGAAGCCCGCAGTGCCATCGGAGCGCATGCGGTGGGCGCCGGCCTCGATGGGCAGGGTGTACACGGTGTAGCTCCCCACGACCTCCATGCTCCCGCGCACGGGCTGATCGTCGAGAAAGGCCTGCGCGCCCGTGGGCACGACGATGTTGATGAAGTTCCGGGGGTAGGTGCTGGGCACGTAGAAGTCGTAGCGGGTGCGGAACTGCTGCACCGGCACCTCGAGCACCATCGCGGGGTCGCCCGCGCCGGTCTGCCCGGGCAGCGAGGGCCCCTGCCCCTGCATGAACTGCGCGACGATGAAGGGGCCCGACCCGGTCACGCGGAAGTGCTGATTGGTCTGGAACTCCATGATCCCCCCCGACGCCAGGGTGCCGTCGCGGAACACGGGCGGGTCGAAGGTGATCGCGTTGCCGTCGGCGCGCGACAGGATGCGCACGGTCGCGGGCTGCATCGGGCCGCGGTCGCGGAGGTGGGAGACGAAGTAGTCCGAGCCCCAGGTCTCGTTGGGCAGGAGCTGCTCCTCGAGGTGGTCACACGCCACGCGGTCGAAGGGCACGTTGGTGCAGTCGTGGCCGACGTACACCGCCACGGGGTGATCGGCCTCGATGGTGCTCCCGGTGAGGTCGCCTGCACCCTCGCCGACGAGCTGCAGCACGTCGCCCTCGGTAAGGGTGAAGGTGCGGGTCTCTCCCCGGGCCATGGCCGGCACCCCGGCGCCCGCGCGCACGCGGCCCGCCACGCGCACCGTCACGTTGGTGGTCTCGCCCGTGGTGGCGACGATCGACGCGAAGCCGCCGAAGACGAAGTCGCGCCCCTCGAAGTTCGGCCACGTGACCACGGTGTAGCGCTGCGTGAGCACCCCCTGGGGCAGCAGCAGCGAGGCGTCGTTGGAGTACGAGAAGAAGCGCGTGCTCTCCTGAAAGGTGAGCGGGTTGAACTGGTACGCCGCGATGGGGCCGTCGGTGCGCACGTGGTAGGCGCCACCGCGCTGCAGCGCCGAGCGCGCCGGGTCGTTGGCGAGGCAGCGGTCGCCGAGGCGCGGACAGTTCGGGTTGAGCTGCACCAGCGGCACCACCCAGGGGAGCCGCACGACTTCGATCGCGTTGGGCGCCAGGGTGATCGAGCGCGGCTCGGTGAGCGAGCCCCCCGTGATCTCGGCGTTCACGTCGTAGGACTGCGGGTTCGAGAGCACCACCGCGAAGTAGAAGTTCGGGTCGAGGCCCGAGTTCGGCAGGGTCACCGGCCAGTAGTCGCAGCCCAGGTACGAGCGGCCCTGCGTCGCGGCCGAGCAGCGGTCCATGCAGACGCCCGCGGTGCAGTAGGCGCCCGAGCCCGCGCACACCGGGCCGTTCTCCCACCCCGTGCCGTCGCCGCGGCAGCGCTGGGTGCGGTCGGGCATGGAGGGGTCGCAGCGCACGGCGTCGGGCACGCACACCCGGCACCCGAGGCCCGGCGCGCAGGTGCCCTCGGCCCCGGTGCAAACGGTCCGCGCGGTGACGATCCCGTCGGCGGTGCAGCGGTAGGAGGCGCTCACGCCCTCGCAGTAGATCCGACCGGGCTCGCACATCTGCGCCGGGCCGTCACCCGAGGCGTCCATCACGGTGTTGTTGCGGCCGCTGTCGCGGGTGAAGGTGCGGTCGGGGTTGCTGCAGGCGGCGAGCAGCGCGGTAAGCATCAAGGCGCGGTGCGTGGACATGGCCCCGAACCGTTACCGCAGGGTGTCGGCCAGCGTCCACCCGCGGGGCGGCGAGGTGTCAGCGCGCGGGGTCGTACTCGGCGAGGGACCCGTCGGTCTCCCAGAACCGAACCGCCCGCAGCGGCACGCCGCGCGCGACGAGCTCGTCATGGATGAAGCGCGACAGGAACTCCGCGGTGGGGTTCTCGGGCAGCGCCACGAAGGGCTCCCCCGACGCCCGGAGCACCGGCGCGACAGGATCGTCGTGGCGGAGCAGCAGTCGGTGGTCGAGGGTGTCGTCGATCCACGCGAGGGCCACGCGGTGCAGCTCGTCGAAGTCCATGACGAAGCCCTGGTGGTTGAGCGTCGCGGCCTCCATCACCAGCTCGACCCGGGCGTTGTGGCCGTGGATGCGCGCGCAGCGGCCCACGTAGTCCATGAGCCGATGGCCGTAGCAGAACCTGACCTCCTGGGTGACCCGATACACGGCGCGCGGCGCTCCCTTCGTCGCGGCGCCTCTAGCACATTTGCGGGCGCGGCGAGCCCTCCGTTTCCCGTCGCGCGCCGGGGTCGCGCCGTGGCACCATCGGCACCCCCGCGCGCCTGCCGCGGAGATGGAGGAACCGCACCATGCCCGTCTGCGCCCGCCCGACGCTCGCCGCCGGCCTCGCCCTCTCCCTCGTCGCCTGCGCGCAGCCCGCGCCCGCCCCGGTGGTGGTGGCGCAGCCCTCGGGTGGAGAGGTCGCCGCCGCAGCCCCCGCGGCCCCCAGCGCCATCGCCCGGGTGCGGGTCATCCACGCCTCTCCCGACCCCCTCGCGGCGCACGTCGCGGTGTACATGGACAACAGCACCACCGCGGTGATCCCCAACCTCGGGTACCGCACGGGCGTGGGCTACGAGGCCATCGGCGCCGGGGTGCACGTGGTGCAGGCGCGCTTCCCGTCCGCGCCGCCGACGTCGCCGCCGGTGCTCAGCTACAACACGCCGAATTTCCTGGAGGGTCGCTGGTACACCGTCGTGGCGCACGGCCTCGCGTCGGAGCCGCAGGGACCGCCCGTGGGCTTCTCGCCCGAAGAAGACCCCGGCGCCCCGGTGGACCCCGGCCGCGCGGCCCTGCGTCTCTTTCACGCCGTCGTCGGAGGACCGCAGGTCGACATCTGCGTGGGCGGCGCGCCCGCCCTCGCGGGCGTGGCCTACGGGCAGTGGAGCAATGGGTCGAGCGGCCGCTACACCGCGGTGAACCCCGGCGCGCAGCAGGTGGTGGTGCGGCAGCACGGGGGCGCGCCCTGCTCCGGCCGCGCGCTCGGCGGGTTTCAGGCGAACCTTGCCCCGGGCACGAACTACACCGTCGTGGCGATCGGCCGCGTGGGCCGCATCGGCGCGGTCACCCTCGAGGCGCTGATCTGCAACGACGCGCCGCTCACCGCCCCGTCGCAGTGCGCCGCGACGCCGCTGACCCCGATGTGACGCCGCGCCTCGACGCGTCGCGCGATTGACGAGCCGCGCGGCGGGGGGTAACGCGTCCGCGAGATGAATCCTGTGCTCCAACGCGAGAGCCTGCTCGCCCTCGACGACCTCCGCGACGCCCTCTCTCGCATCGACACCGCCGCGTGGCGCGACGAGCTCGAGGCGGCCGTGCGCGCGCGGGTCGAGGTCGCGCGGGAGCGTCTCCGCGGCATCGCCGCCGCGGCCGAGTCGTCGTCGGACATGGGCGCCGCGCGGGAGCGGGTGCACGCCCTGCTCGCCACCCTCGACGCACTCCCGTCGCCCCGCGAGTCGGCCCTCTCGGCGTGGACCAGCTTTCGCGCCAGCGCCTCACAGCGCATCGACTCCCTCAGCGACTCGCTGCGCGACCTCTCCACCGCCAGGGCGCGGCCGTCGAACCTCGCGCGGTCGTTCTTTCACGCCACCGCGGGCCTCGCCGCGGTGGCCGCCATCGCGCTGCTCCACGACCGCCGCTGGCTCATCGCCATCGCCCTGCCCTGGGCGTGCTTCGCGTGGACCTCAGAGCTGCTGCGGCGCCGGTACCGCGGGGCCAACCTCCGTCTCATGCGGGTGCTCGGCCCCATCGCGCACCCGCATGAGTGGCACAAGGTGAATTCCGCGACCTGGTTCGTCACCGCGCTGCTGCTCCTCGCGACGCTGGCGCCCCTGCGCAGCGCGGCCCTGGGCTGCGCGGTGCTGGCCCTCGGAGACCCCGCGGCGGCGCTCGTGGGGCGACGCTGGGGTCGGCGCAAGATCGCGCAGAACCGCACGCTGGAGGGCGCCCTGGCCTTCGTCGCCGTGGGCACGCTGGTGAGCCTCGCCGTGGTGCAGGCCGTGCCCGGCGCGCCCGCGTCGCCCCTGCTGCTCGCGCTCACCGCGGGGGTGGTGGGCGCGCTCACGGAGCTGTACTCGGGTCGGGTCGACGACAACCTCTCGATCCCCGTGGTCACCGCCGTCGCCGTGACCCTCGTCGAGCGTCTTGGGCGCTGATCGGCGGAGCGCCGCCGCGCTCGACTGCACCCGCTGCGGCGCGTGCTGCTGCAACCCCGACGAGAACCGCGCCGAGGGCAGCGCGGACTACGTCGAGGTGACCCCGAAGGACACGATCCTGCGGCACGCCAACGCCGTCGCGCGCTATGTGCGACGCGATGACGCAGGGCGCGCCTACCTTCGCCTCGACGCCGGTCAACGCTGCGTCGGGCTCCGCGGCGCGCTCGGTCGGTCGGTGCGGTGTGAGCTGTACGCCCTGCGCCCCGCCGCGTGTCGGAGGGTCACCGCGGGGGACGACGAGTGCCTGCGCGCCCGACGTGAGCGCGGCATCGACGCCTGACCGTCGCCGCCCAGCGTCCAGGGTCCGACCGACCGCGTGAAATCCGCACGTCGCGACGGGGCGGAGCATCGTTGGCGAGACCTTGAGCATCCAATCGCTGTTCATTGCGTTTGGGCCGGAGTTGCTGCGAGGCGGCTTCGGCGCGCATGCTTCGTTGTTGAGGGCCAAGATGCGAGAGACCGCCGTCACCGCCGCAGGCTTCGTGGGGGGCCGCTACGAGATCGTGCGCCCGCTCGCCTCGGGCGGCATGGCGACGGTCTACATCGCGCGTCATCACCTCACGCGGCAGGAGGTCGCGCTGAAGGTGGTGGCGAGCGTCTTCGCGCGGGACGCCGCGGGGGTGGCGCGCTTTCTGCGGGAGGTGAGCGTCGCGTCGCGCATCCAGCACGAAGGCGTGGTGAAGGTCTTCGACGCGGGCTTCGACGAGGCCCTCGGGTCGCCCTACCTCGCGATGGAGCTGCTCGACGGCGTCTCCCTCGCGGAGATGCTCAGCGAGCGCAAGGTCGATCAGGAGGGCGCGGTTCGCCTGGTCCTCGCGTTCCTCGACCCGCTCGCGGCGGCGCATGAGGCAGGGGTGGTCCACCGGGATCTCAAGCCCGAGAACGTCTTCGTGACCCGCGACGGGCAGGTGAAGCTCCTCGACTTCGGGGTGGCGCGTGACCTCCGCGGTTCGCGCGCGACGATGGAGGGCACCGCCCTTGGCACCGTGTACTACATGGCCCCGGAGCAGGCGGTCGACGCGCGGTCGGTGGGGGCGGCCGCGGATGTGTACGCCGCGGGTGTCACGCTCTATCAGGTCCTCTGCGGCATCTTCCCCTTCGACGGGACCACGCCCCACGCGGTGTTGATCCGCGCGAACCGCGAGACCGCGGTGCCGACGGCGACGCGCGCATCGGGCGTTCACCCGGGGCTCTGCGAGCTTGTCGATCGGTGCCTCGCGAAGAACCCCGAAGACCGCCCGGCCGACGCAGCCACGCTGCGCGGACTGCTCGCGGCGCTGCTGAACGATCCCGAGGTGGTCGCGTCGGTGCGGGGTCGCGCGGTGAACCCGGCGACCTTTCTCTCCACGCCGCCCCCTTCGCTGAGCGGAGACTTTCAAGATCCTTTCATCGCTGCGGCGTCAACGCCGCCCGCGGCGCCCGCGCCCGCGCCCGCGCGGACCGAGGTCGCCGGGCCCGAGACCGAGACCGAGACCGAGACCGTGCTCGTGTCGCCGCGGCGTCGATGGTGGTGGATCGTGGCGGCGGTCCCCGCCCTGCTGCTCGTCGCGCTCGTGGTGCGGGGTGTCTACCAGCCCCCCCCGGCGCAAAGCGTGACGGCGGCAGCGCCGGTTTCTCCCCTCGCGGCAGTAGCGCCGGTGCGGGTCGCACCACAGCTCGCACCGCCGTCGGTCGTCCCGCCGATCGCGCTCATCGACCCGAACCCGGCACCGCCGCTCGAGCCTGTTCCCGTCGCGGATCCTCGCATTGAGCCCGCACGGGGGGCGAGGGTGCGCGCGGCCCCAGCGTCGACGGAGGTGCTCCCCGCCGCGGCCCCCCCTGCGCCGGCGCCTACGCCAGAACCGACCGCTGCGCCGCCTGCGCCGCCCGCGCCGCCCGCGCCGATGCCGGAACCTGCACCGACCCCTGTGGTGTCTTCGCCACCGCCGCCGCCGCCGCCGTCCGCACCGCCACCCGCACCCCGTCTGCCACCCGCGGCGGCGCCCGCGTCACCACCGACGCCCCCCAGCGCAGAGTCGCCACCCTTCGTGACCTTCTGAGCACCTGATGAACCCTCGCGCATTGGCCCTGTCGGGCGTTCTTGTCTTCGCTCCCGCGGTCGCCTCGGCGTCTCCCTGGACCCTCCCCCGCGGGACGGCGGTCTTCGGGACCTCCTACAGCTTTCAGACTGCGCGGCAGGAGTTCTTCGAAGAGCGCGTGGCCCGGAACTTTCCGCTCAACGGGAGATACACCGGGCACGCCTTCACCTTCGGCGTGCGCGCGGGCATCACCGACCGGCTGGAGCTGGAGCTCCAGGTGCCTCTCCGCTCGGTGATCTACGACTCTGACCCGGTGCTGCTGCTGCCGCGCCCCTCGGACTCGCCCCTCAGCGACTTTCAGTGGTCCCAGCGCAACATCATCGCGCTCGCGCGGAGCACCAGCGGCGTCGGCGACATCTCCGTGGCCGCGCGCTATCGGTTCCTGCTGAACCCCGTCGCCATCGCCGCCGAGCTGCGGCTGAAGCTCCCCACGGGCTACGCCGGCCCCTCGGGCACCTTCGGCTCGCAGCCCACCTCTCGCATGGACTTCCTCGCCAACGCCGGCCGCTACGTCGCGCCCAACAACGTGCGCGACGACGTGACGCTCGGCGACGCGCAGGTCGACCTCACGCCCACGATGCTCTTCGGAATGTCCTTCCCCTCGCGCACCTTCGTGCGCCTCGACGTGGGCTACAACATCCGCTTCGGCGCCGCGGCGCATCAGTTCCAGTCCGCGCTGCGCTTCGGGCAGCTCTTCGGCGAGGTGCTCTTCTACGGCTGGGCGCAGTTCACCTACGCGGTCACCTCGGGCGACCTCATCGGGGTCTCGGTGGCCGCCATCGACCCCGACCTGCCGGCGAGCGAGTACGGGGGCGTCAACAACCTCCTGCTCCGCGAGCTGCGCCTCGAGCGCGACGCGCTCGACCTCGGCGCGGGTGTGATCTTTCGCCTCGCGCCGCAGGTCGAGATGAACGTCGGCTACGCGCGCACCATCTGGGGCCGCAACACCTCGGCGACCGACTCGGTCAACATCGGCCTCGCCGTGCGCGCCGATCTGCTTCGCCGAACCACCACCCCCTGAGCGCGATTTCGCCGCGCGGCGACGACCCCCGGGCGGGTACGATGACCGCGTGCTCCCCGGCCTCCCCATCGGTCGCTTCGCGCGCTGGATCGTCCTGCTCGACGCGCTGCTCATCCTTGTGGCGGTGACCGCCTCGGCCGCGCTGGCGTGGCGCGTCACCCACGCGAGCCTGCTGCCCGACCTGCTCCGCGACTGGAAGGGCGCCACCGCGGTGGTGCTCGGCGTGCACCTCCTGGTCTTCTACGTCTTCGAGCTCTACAGCGTGGAGCTCGACTTTCGCCGCGGCCGCAACGTGCTGCGCGTGCTCGGCGCGGTGGCGGTGGCGTCGGCGGTGGTGGCCTCGCTGAGCTTCATCGTGCCGCGCTGGAGCTTTCACCGGAGTCTCTTCTTGCTGCACGCGCTGAGCCTCGGCGCGCTGGTGGCGCTCTCGCGCGTCTGGGTGTGGTCGACGCTCGTCGACCGCGCGCCCCCGGAGGCCTCGGTGCACATCGACCTCCGCGACACGCCCGCCGAGGTGCTCGACGCGTTGCGTGACCACCCCGAGCGGCGTTTTCGCCTCGCGCGCGACGTCGGCCGCGACGTGGAGCCCTCGGCGTGGTCCGCGCTCGTGAAGGAGTGCGACGCCCAGCACGTGCTGGTGAGCGGCATCGACACGCTCACCCCCGACGGCGCCGCCGCGCTGCTCGCGCTCAAGCGAGACGGCGTCGAGGTGCACGAGACCGCCGACGTGTACCAGCAGGTGGTGGGACGCATCCCCGTCGAAATGGTCGACGACCTGTACTTCCTTCGCCGCCCGGCGTTCACCACCTCGGGGCACGGCGTCTGGCTCAACCTCCTGCGCGTGCTCGATGTGCTCGGCGCGCTGCTGCTGCTGACCCTGTCGCTGCCGCTGTGGCTCCTCGCCGTGGTGGGCATCGCGCTCACCATGCCCGGGCCCGTGCTGTTTTCGCAGCTGCGGGTGGGGGAGCAGGGGCGGCCGTTCACGATCTACAAGTTCCGCTCGATGCGCGTCGACGCCGAGCGCGACGGGCCGCAGTGGTCACGCCCCGGAGACGACCGCGTGACGCCCTTCGGGCGCTTCTTGCGACGCACGCGCATCGACGAGCTCCCGCAGCTCTGGAACGTGCTGCGCGGCGACATGAGCCTCGTGGGCCCGCGCCCCGAGCGCCCCGAGTTCGTCGCCCGCCTCGTCGAGCAGCTCCCGTACTACGCGCTGCGTTTTCAGGTGAAGCCGGGAGTCACGGGTTGGGCGCAGGTGTCGTTCCGCTACGGGTCCAGCGTCGATGATACCCGCGTGAAGCTCTCGTACGACCTGTACTACGTGCAGGAGCGGTCGCTGCTGCTCTACGTGGTGATCCTGCTGAAGACCGTGGCGACGGTGCTCTTCAAGCCTGGGTCGTGAGCAGCACCTTGCCCACGTTCTGACGTCCGCTGAGGCGACCGTGGGCCTCGGCGGCGCGCCCCAGCGGGAGCACCGCGTCGATGCGCGGCGCGAGGCGCCCCTCGCGAAAGAGGTCCAGCAGCGCGCGCATCTCCTCCGAGAGCATGTCGATCTCGCTCCAGAGGTGGCCGATGTTCACCCCCGCGACGGCGCGGTTCGTGTCCATCAGCGACAGCGGCGTGAACAGCGGGATCTGCGCGCCCTCGCGGAGCATGTGCAGGTACGACCGGCGGTCGCCGCTGGCCATGTTCGCGAAGCCGAAGGCGATGAGCATCCCCGCGGGGCGGAGCAGGCCCATGCCCTTCTTCCAGTCCTTGCCGCCGAGCGGGTCGAGGATGAGGTCCACGCCCTTTCCGTCGGTGAGACCGCGCAGCACCTCGGCGTAGTCGGCGCTGCGGTAATCGATCGGGTGGTCACACCCCTCGGCGCGGATCGCGTCGTGCTTCGATGCCGACGCCGTGCCGTAGGTGGTGACCCCGGGCACCGTGCGACAGAGCTGCAGCGCCGCGGTGCCCACGCCCCCGCCGGCCATGTGCACCAGCACCTTCATCCCCGGGCGCAGGTGCGCCACGCGAAAGAGCATGTGGTACGCGGTGACGTAGACCACCGGGAGCGCCGCGCCCTGCTCGAAGGTCATCGCCTCGGGCATCTCCAGCGCCTGCCCCGCGGGCACGCAGACGTACTCTGCCTGCGCGTGAAAGCGCGACAGGGCGATGACCCGCTGCCCCACGCGCGCGGCGTCGACCCCTGCGCCCACGGCGTCGATCTCGCCCGAGCACTCGTAGCCCACGGTGCACGGCGGCGGCGGCGCGTCGGGGTACATCCCCTGCCGCGCCATCACGTCGGAGAAGTTCAGCCCCGCGAAGCGCACGCGCACGCGCACCTCGCCCGCCTTCGGCTCGGGCGTCGGAACCTCTTGCACCGCAAGCACTTCGGGGCCGCCGTGGCGGGTGATGACCAGCGCTCTCATGGCGCGGTGTTGTACACTCCTTCGGGTGCGCGCGCCCCCCGTGCCCGTGGTTCTGCTCCTCGCGCTCGCCGGCTGCGCCCAGCGCGGCTTCGCGGTCGACGCCGCGGTGACGCGAGATGTGCCCGCGGTCGACGTGCCGGTGATGATCTCTGATGCGTCCGTCACGACCGACATCGCCCTCGCCGACGTGACCGACGCGCCGCGCGATGAGGCCTCGGTCGACGCGACGTCCGACGCGACCGCGGCGCGCGATGGGGGCTTCGACGACCCCTGCGCGCCGGCGCGCGTGGTCGACCTTGAGACCCGCGGCGCACGGGTCGGCGCGGTCACCACCATCGCCTGGCGCAACACCGGCACGGCGCCTCGGGCGACCCTCGACGCGCCCTGCGCCGCAGGGATGACCGGCCACGTGGTGGTGTTCCGCCACCGCGCCGCCACCCGCGGCACGCTGCGGATCACGACGAACCACGAGGGCACCGACGCGCGGCTCGACACGGTGGTCTTTGCGCTCGGCGCCTGCGCGCCCGACGCGCGACGACTCGGCTGCGGCGACGACACGGGCGACCCCCCGCGGGATCACGCGTCGACCTTCGTCACCGACGAGGTCATCGACGCGGGGCAGACCGTGTTCATCGCCGTCGGCGGCTTTCTGCACGCCACCCGCGAGCTCTGGGACTCCGAGGGCGCGTTCACCCTCACGGTGACGGAGCAGGGGTCAGGTCCGTAGCAGCTCGACGCCCGCGGCGAGGCCGAAGCCCGCGGCCACGACGACGAGAAAGCCCAGCACGCAGAGCGCGATGAAGGCCGGGCGGGCGCGGCGCGGGAGGGTGATCGCGTCGAGGCGCTCGGTGCGGTCCGCGGGCGGCGCCTTTCGCGCGAGAGCCGTGCGGGGATCCACCACATAGACCATCACCCCGGGGTCTTCGCGGATCAGGTCCAACGGCACCCGCGGCGGGGCGGGGATGCTCAGCGTGGCCGAGGCCGGGGCGCGCTCGGGCCGCGGGCGGCGCCATCGACCCGAGCTCGCGGCGTCGCGGCGCTCCAACAGGGTCTCCAGCCCGAGGCGCACCGCGCGAAGGTCTTCACGGCGCGCGCGGGTGTCGTCGGCCACCGGCATCATGCTCGGGGTCGTGGCGCCGAAGCGCGAGGTCATGCGCACCACGAAGGTCCCCTCGGCGACCGCGAAGACCTCGGAGAGCTCGCGCTCGCTCCAGCTCTCGAGCTCCACCGACGCGAGCACGCCCCGGTCGAAGGTGAACACGTGCGAGCGCGGCACCGGACGCCGCATCGAGAGGTGCACCGTGCCCGTGAGCGCGACGTCGTCGCACCAGCGCAGGAGGTCCGCGAAGGTCGCCGGGCCCAGGGCGCCCTCGCGTCGGAGGGGGTGCACCGACGACGCGCCCTCCAGCGGAGGGAGGGCCTCGGTGAGGGTGTACCGCCCCGTGCGGGTGCTGAGCACGCGCACCGCGACGGCGGAGAGGGAGGGGTCGAGGTCGAGGTCCACCACCCCCGCGCGCAGCGGGAGCGAGACCTCGCCCGCGAGGTCGCTGAGGGTGAGCACGCCGGTGAAGCGGTGAACGGCGCACCAGGCGAGCACGGCGTCCATGCCCGCGGGGGGCACGTCGGCAGAGGCGGGGATTCGCGCGGCGATGTCCATACCCTCGACCGTCGCACCCATGGGCTGTGGGTCACAACGCGCGGCGCACCCACGTGGGGAGTGGTAGTCCTACCGCGGCGGTGGTAACTCGCGCGGTCCTATGGTTGCTGAGATGGAGCGAGACGCGAGGATCTACGTCGCCGGGCACCGCGGGCTGGTGGGCTCGGCCATCGTGCGGGCGCTGCGCGCCGCGGGCTACGAGTCACTGATCCTGCGCACCCACGCCGAGCTCGACCTGCTCGACGGCGCGGCGGTCACCCGACACTTCGACGAGACCCGACCCACCCACGTGGTCATCGCGGCCGCGAAGGTCGGCGGCATCCTCGCGAACAAGTCCCAGCCC
>JBILLI010000046.1:0-20467 GCA_044376155.1 Polyangiales bacterium | reverse complement strand
AGAACCACCTCATCGAGCGCGCGCACCGCTTCGGCGTGCAGAAGCTCCTCTTCCTCGGCAGCAGCTGCATCTATCCCAAGTACGCGCCGCAGCCGATCTCCGAAGACTCCCTGCTCACGGGCGCGCTCGAGCCCACCAACGACGCCTACGCCCTCGCCAAGATCGCGGGGATCAAGCTCTGCGACGCGTACAACCGCCAGCACGGCACGAACTTCGTCTCGGCGATGCCCACGAACATGTACGGGCCGGGCGACAACTTCGACCTCCAGGGCTCGCACGTGCTGCCGGCGATGATCCGCAAGTTTCACCTCGCGAAGCTCGGCCGCGCGGGCGACGACGCGGGCATCGCGCGCGACGTGGCGCGCTTCGGGGCGATCCCCGAGGGGCTGCGCGACGAGCTCCGCACGGGACGCGTGACGCTCTGGGGCAGCGGCTCACCCCGACGCGAGTTCCTCTACAGCGACGACCTTGCCGACGCGTGCGTGTTCCTGCTGCGCGAGGTGAGCGCCGCGGCGCTGGGCGGCGAGGCCACGGCCGACCGCAACCCCTGCGCGCTGATCAACGTGGGCTACGGCGACGACGTCACCATCCGCGCGCTCGCCGAGACCGTGCAGCGCACCGTGGGCTTCGAGGGCGAGGTCGCGTGGGACGCGTCGAAGCCCGACGGCACCCCGCGCAAGCTCATGGACTCGTCGCGCATCCGTTCGCTGGGATGGACCCCGAAGGTCGATCTCACCGAGGGCGTGCGCCGCGCCTACGCGTGGTACCTCGACGCGCTCTCATGACCGGGGCCAGTTCGCGAGGTCGAGCAGCGCGTCGGCGATCGTGCCGGCGGCGTCGGGGTGCGCGGTCTCCCAGGCCTTGATGCCCATGTCGCGCAGGCGCGCGGGGTCGCCCAGCAGCGCCTGCATCTCGTCGGCGAGGCGCGCGACCGTGAGGTCGGCCTGCGCGATCCACCGGGCCGCGCCGCGGGCGGTCATGGCCTCGGCGTTGCGGCGCTGGTGGTCGTCGGCCGCGGTGGGCAGCGGCACGTAGATCGCGGGACGCCCGAGCACGCCGATCTCGGCCACGGTCATCGCCCCCGCGCGGCACACCAGCAGCGACGCGCGCTCCATCGCCGCGGCGACGTCGTCGATGAAGCCCAGCACCTCGGCCTCGACCCCGAGCGCCGCGTAGCGCGCGACCACCTCGTCACGGCTCGCCGCGCCGGTCTGATGCGTGACGGTGAGACGGAGCCCGCCTGCCGCGAGCGCCGACACGGCGTCGGGCACCACCGCGTTGATCGCGCGGGCGCCCTGGCTGCCGCCCACCACGAGCACGTGCATGGGCGGGTCGGTGGGCACATCGCTGCCCATGCGCTTGAGAAAGCCCCGGCGCACGGGGGAGCCCGTGACCTCGGCGACGCCGCGCGGAAAGGCCCCGAGGGTCTCGTCGTGCGTGACGAAGGCCCGCCGCACGAAGCGCGCGAGCAGGCGGTTGGTGAGCCCGAGGATCGCGTTGGGCTCGAGCACCGCCGTGGGCACGCCGAGCGCCGCCGCCATGGCCGTGAGCGGACCGCCCGCGTATCCGCCGACACCCAGCACCGCGTGGGGGCGGTCGGCGCGGAGGAGTTCGTAGGCCCGCGCGCCCGCCCGCGGGAGCTTGCCCAGGGCGGTGAGCAGCGCGCGGCCGCGCACGCCGTTGAGGCCCGAGAGCTCCATGGCCTCGAAGCGCCACGGGGTCGTGGGCAGCACCCGCGCCTCGATGCCGCGCTGGGTGCCGACCCAGAGCACGTCGAGGTCACGCACGCGGCGCGCGAGGGCGTCGGCCACGGCGATGCCGGGAAAGACGTGCCCGCCGGTGCCGCCCCCGGCGATCATGAGCTTGAACGGCGCGGACACCCGCGGCTCAGCCCTTCGCGCTGCGCGAGACCGAGAGCAGCACGCCCACGGCCGCGAGGTCGACGATGAGCGAGCTGCCGCCGTAGGAGATGAACGGCAGGGTGAGGCCCTTCGTGGGGAGCTGCCCCATCGCCACGCCGAGGTTGATCAGGGCCTGGAGCGCGAGCAGCATGGTCATGCCGAAGGCGAGGTAGGTGCCGTGGTCGTCGCGGGCGCGCGAGGCGATCACGGCGCCGCGCCAGACCATGCCGACGTACGCGAGCAGGAGCGCGGCCACGCCGACGAAGCCGAGCTCCTCGCCGATGATCGCGGAGATGAAGTCGGTGTGCGCCTCGGGGAGGTAGAACAGCTTCTGCCGCGAGTCGCCGAGGCCCACGCCGGTGATCCCGCCCGCGCCGAAGCCGAGGAGCGACTCCACGAGCTGGTAGGAGATCCCGCGGCGGTACTCGGGCGCGAAGGGGTTGGTGAAGGCGAGCCAGCGCTGCAGGCGGTAGCCCGTGCCGGTGACCAGCCACACGCCCACGGGCGCGGCGAGCAGGCCCGCGAGCATGATGTACCCGAGCCGCGCGCCGGCGATGAAGAGCAGGGTGAACGTGAGGGCCAGGAGCACGACCGCGCTGCCCATGTCGCGCTGCTGGAGGCACAGGAGCATCAGCGCCCCGGCCATCATCAGGTGCGGGAGAAAGCCCACGGAGAAGGTGCGGATCTTCTCGTGCTTCTTGCTGAGCGAGTGCGCGAGCCAGGCCACCAGCGCGACCTTCGCGATCTCCGAGGGCTGGAGGTTGATGGGCCCCAGGCGGATCCAGCGCACCGCGCCGTTCACCCGGTGGCCGAGGAAGGGCACGGCGAGCATGAGGGCGAAGGTGGCGATGAGCGCGGGGTAGCTCAGCGCGCGCAGGCGCTTGTGGTCGAGCGAGGCGATGAAGGCCATGGCCGCGGCGCCGACCACCGCGTAGAGGCCCTGCCGCACGAGGAAGAACTGCGCGTTGTGGTGGATGCGGGCCGCGAAGACGGCGCTCGCGGAGTACACCATCACCACGCCGAACACCGTGAGCAGCAGGGTGATCGCGAGCAGGGGCGCGTCGACGCCGCCCGAGGGCGCGGGCGGGGCGGGCACAGATTCTTCGTCGGGCGCTGCGGCCGGGAGCAGGGACGCGCGCCGCACGTTCATCACGCTGGCTGACACCGATGGGGCCTCCGGGTGGGCCCCAGGCCTTAGCGCAGCTTCAGGGAGGAAAGCGAAATCAGCGCAAGCATGATGGCGATGATCCAGAAGCGCACGATCACCTTGGGCTCGGCCCAGCCCTTCTTCTCGAAGTGGTGGTGGATCGGGGCCATGAGAAAGATCCGCTTGCCCGTGCCCGTGACGCGCTTGGTGTACGCGAAGTACCCGCGCTGGATCATCACCGACACGGTCTCGACGACGAAGATGCCGCCGAGCAGCACCGAGAGCAGCTCGTTCTTGGTGATGAGCGCGAGCATGCCCAGCGCGCCCCCCAGCGCGAGGGCCCCGACGTCGCCCATGAACACCGTCGCGGGGTAGGTGTTGTACCAGAGGAACCCGATCCCGCTGCCGATCATGGCGCCGCAGAGCACGGCGAGCTCACCCGTCGATTGCAGCTGCGGCAGGTCGAGGTACCGCGCGAGGGAGAAGCCCGCGAAGCTCGCGCCGGTGACGTACGCGAAGACCAGGTAGGTGCCCGCGTTGGTGATCACCGGGCCGATGGCGAGTCCATCGAGGCCGTCGGTGAGGTTCACGGCGTTCGACGTGCCCACCACCACGACCATGCCGAAGACCCAATAGAGCCACGGGGAGAGCGTGACGTGGTGCTTCGAGAACGCGGCGAAGGGGAGCGCGAGGTCGTTGCGCAGGGCGATCCAGTCGGTGGGGAGCCAGCGGGCGCTGCCGAAGAAGAGGTAGGCCACCACCAGCGCGGCGATGCCGAACTGCCCCAGGAGCTTGTAGCGCCCCGCGAGCCCGCCGGAGCTCTTGCGCTTGATCTTCAAGAAGTCATCGAGGAACCCGATGATCCCGTAGCTCATGGTGACCAGGAGCGTGAGCCACACGAAGGTGTTGGTGGCGTCGGTCCAGAGCACCGTGGAGAGCGTGAGGGTGAACAGGATCAGCGAGCCGCCCATGGTCGGCGTGCCGCGCTTGGAGAGGTGCGACTCGGGGCCGTCGCTGCGCACGACCTGTCCGATCTGCTTCTCTTGCAGGCGCTTGATGAACCACGGCCCCAGCACGAACGACAGCAGCATCGCCGTAATCGTGGCCATGATCACGCGAAAGGGGATGTACCGCAGCACGTTGAGCCACGAGAGCCACGCGACCTTCGTCCGCAGGGGATAGAGCAAGAGGTACAGCACGCGACGTTCAGTCCTCCAGCGCGCCCACGGCGCGCTCCATCCGCGTTCCGCGGGAGCCCTTCACCAGCACCACATCCCCCTCCGTCACCCTCGCGCGCAGGGCCTCGCCCGCCGCGACGCTGTCGCCCACGCGCACCACCTCGGCCGCGCCCGCGCCCGTCGCCGCCGCACGGGTCATCGCCGCGCCGCACGCCACCAGCACCGCCGCCCGCGCCTGCGCGACCTCCGCCACCGCCTCGGCGTGCGCCGCGTCGGACCACGCGCCGAGCTCCAGCATGTCGCCGAGGGCCACCACCAGCCGCGCACCCCGCGCGTCGGCGAGCTCCCGCGCCGCCGCCAGCGCCGCCCGCACCGCGCGCGGCGAGGCGTTGTACGTGTCGTCGAGCACCAGCGCGCCCCGCAGCGCGCGCGGCACGAGGCGCCCCGGCACCGGCGCCACCTCGCCCAACGCCCGCGCCGCCCGCCGCAGCCCTTCTTCGTCGACGCCCAGCGCCGCCACCGCCCCGAGCGCCGCCGCGAAGTTCGTCGCCACCGCGGGGCCCAGCAGCCGCGTGCGCACCACCAGCGGGCCGCCCTGCAGGCGCACCCGCGACGGGTCGAGGGTGAGCTCCAGTCGCGCGAAGCCGTCAGGCTCCACCGCCCGCGACGCCAGGCGCACCGTGGCCCTGGGCGCGACGCCGAAGGTCCATCGCTCGATCTCGCTGCGCGCCAGGGACATTCGCGCGCACGACACGGGCTCGTCGGCGTTGCCGAGCACGGCGCGGCGCGCGTGGGCGAAGACCGCGCCCTCCTCGTCGGCGACGTCCTCCACCGAGCCGACGCCCTCGGCGTGGGCGATGTCGGCGTTGAGACACAGCGCCACGTCGGGCTCTGCCATCGCCGCGATGCGCGCGATCTCGCCCCGCGCGTTGGAGCCGCACTCGATGACGGCCGCGCGGTGGTGCTCGCCCAGGGTGAGCGCGGTGACCGGCGCGCCCACGAGGTTGTTGAGGTTGCCGTCGGGCGCGAGGCAGGGGCCGAAGACCGCGCCGAGGGCCGCGGCGAGGAGCTCCTTGGTGGTGGTCTTGCCGACCGCGCCGCTCACGGCCACGAGGGGCAGCGCCCGCTGTGCGCGGTGTCGCCGCAGGTGGGCGCGGGCGAGGTCACCGAGCGCGCGGAGGGTGTCGTCGACGCGCACCACGGGGCCCGCGAGGGGGGCGAAGGATCGCTCCACCAGCGCCGCGCCCGCGCCGTTTGCGAGGGCCGCGGCGACGTGGGCGTGGCCGTCGAAGCGCTCGCCGCGCAGGGCGATGAAGAGTGCGCCGGGCGCGAGGGCGCGGGAGTCGGTGCTGACGCCCGTGAGCACCTGCGCGGTGTCGCCCGAGGCATCGCCCGCGGTGGCCGCGGCGACCTCGTCGAGGGTGAATCGCGCGGTGATGCGCGGCAGGGGGGTGGCCATGACGCGCTATCCCTCGCCCGTCTCAGGCCCGCTGGCAAGCATGGAGCTCCAGGGCGCGGGCGGCGACCTCGCGGTCGTCGAAGGGCGCGCGCACGCCGCGCACCTCCTGGTAGGTCTCGTGACCCTTTCCAGCGACGAGCACCACGTCGCCCGCGCGGGCGAGCGACACCGCCGCGGCGATGGCCTCGGCGCGGTCGAGGATCACCGCGAACTCCCCCGCCCCCGGCGACGTCCCGACCTCGCGCATCGCCTCGCGCAACCCCGGGAGCACATCCGCCGCGATGGCCTCGGGCGCCTCGCTCCGCGGATTGTCGGTGGTGAGCACGGCGACGTGGGCGCCCCGCGACACCGCCGCGCCCATGCGCGGGCGCTTCGCCCGGTCACGATCCCCGCCGCAGCCGAAGACGCAGATGACCCTGCCCCGGGTGGTGGCGCGCAGGGTCTGCAGCACCCGCGCGAGCGCGTCGTCGGTGTGGGCGTAGTCCACCAGCACGTCGAAGGGCAGCGCCTCGCGGGGGGTCGTGACGCGCTCGAGACGTCCGGGGGCGCCCCGGGCATCGGCGAGGACCCCGGCCGCGCGCGCCCAGGGGACCTCGAGCGCGCCGAGCATGCCCATTGCGGCGAGGAGGTTCTCGACGTTGTGCGCGCCCCGCAGCGCCGACCGCAGGGTCACGTCCCCCTCGGGCGTGCGCACGACCGCATCGACGCCCTCGGCGTGCGCGCCCCCGCGGATCACCCGCAGCGTCGCCTCGGCCCCGCGGCCGCTGTACGTGATGGGCTCGACGACCCGCGCGGCGATCGCGCGCCCGCTGTCGTCATCGACGTTGAGCACCGCCGCGCCGGGCCCGTGCTCGGTGAACAGCGACGCCTTGGCCTCGACGTAGCGCTCGAAGGAGCCGTGAAAATCCAGGTGGTCCTGGGTGATGTTGGTGAGCGCGCCGACGCGAAAGCGCACGGCCGCGACGCGCCCGAGGGCGAGCGCGTGGGAGCTCACCTCCATCACCGCATGGGTCGCGCCGAGGTCGCGCATCACCCCGAACCGCCGCGCGAGGTCGTCGGCCTCGGGGGTGGTGTGGAGCGCGGGCCACACGCGGTCGCCGTAGCGGTGCGAGACCGTGCCGAGCAGCCCCGGGCGCGCCCCCACGGCGCGCAGCGCGTGCTCCACCAGCCACGCGGTGGTGGTCTTTCCGTTGGTGCCCGTGACCCCGAGCACGTCGAGCGTCCACGTGGGGTGGGCCCACACGTGGCTCGACGCGAGGGCCAACGCGCGCTCCACGTCGGGCGCGACGACGCACGGGATGCCCGCCTCCACGGGGTGATCGCAGAGCACCGCGGCGGCGCCCCGGGACGCGGCGTCACGCGCGTAGCGCGCGCCGTCGTCGCGCTGCCCGCGTCGGGCGACGAAGAGGTCACCGGGGCCCACCTCGCGCGAGTCGTGCCGCACGTCGCGCACCCGCGTCGACGCGTCGCCGACGACCGTGGCGCCGACGATCTCCCCCGCGAGCTCCTGGAGCGTCGCGCCCCGGGGCTGCGGATCGACCCCGCTCATCGCCCGGTGCCTCCGCGCGCCGCGGGCGCCCACGGCCCGGCGGGTTCGAGCCGGAGCCGCACGGGCTGTCCGGCCACCACCGGCGCCCCGGCCGCGGGCTCCTGCGCGACCACCACCCCGCTGCCCTCCACCGCGGCCTCGAGCCCGTGCGGACCGAGCGCGCGCATGGCCTCGCGCACGGTCATCCCCTGCAGGTCGGGCACGCCGTTGCCGGTCACGGCGACGCGCGCGACGGCCCGCGGCGCAGGGGTGGGCGCGGGCTCGGCCGCGGTGCGGGCGGTGGCGGGCAGCGCGCCGAGGTAGCGCAGCGACTGCTCCATCACGCGACGGAACAGCGGCGCGGCGATCTCACCGCCCGCGTGGCTCATCTGCGGCTCGTCGATCACCACGGTGATCACCAGCCGCGGCTGGTTCGCGGGCGCGAAGCCGATGAACGAGCTCACCCAGCGCGAGTCGTCGTAGCCCCGGCGGCTCTCGTTGGCCTTCTGCGCGGTGCCGGTCTTGCCCGCCACGCGCACGCCCGGGATCGCCGCGGACGTCCCCGTTCCGCCCTCCTCGGTGACCGAGGTGAGCATCTCGCGCAAGAGCCTGGCGTTACCCGGCTGCATCGCGATGCGGCCGGCCTCGGGGAGGTTCTCTTCGACCACCGCGCCGGTGGCGTCGGTCACCCGCGACACCAGCAGCGGGCGCACGAGACGTCCGCCGTTGGCCACGGCGTTGAGCCCCTGCGCGAGCTGCATCGCGGTGACGCCGATGCCCTGCCCGAAGGCCACGGTGGCGACCTCGACCTCGTACCAGCGCCGCTGCCCGAAGCGCGCGGGAGACTCCGCGGGGAGCTGCACCCCCGTGCGGTCGCCGAAGCCGAAGCGGCGGTAGGCGCGCTCGAGGCCGTCGCTGCCCAGCGCCGCGCCGATCTGCGCCGCGCCGATGTTGCTCGACCGCGCGAGCACCTGCATGGGCGTGAGCCAGGTCTCGGGGTGCGAGTCGTGGATCGTGAGGCGCCCGATGGAGTACGAGCCGCCGTAGCAGTTGATGAGCTGCCCGGGCTGGATCACCCCCGCGTCGAGGGCGCCGCCCACGCTGAACACCTTGAGGGTGGATCCGGGCTCGAAGCGGTCGGCGATGGCGCGGTTGCGCCGCGCGTCGTCGCTGCTTCCAGGGAGGTCGTTGGGGTTGAACGTGGGATAGCTCGCCATCGCGAGCACCTCGCCGGTGCGCGGCTCCATCACGATCACCGAGCCGCCTGCGGCCTCGGCCATCTGGCAGGTCTGCGCGAGCTCACGCGCGGCGATCATCTGGATCGTCGAGTCGATGGTGAGCACGACGTCGTCGCCGCTCTGCCCCTCACCCGGCCGCACGCCGTCGGCGAAGACCACGTTGCGCCGCGCGTCCATCACCGCCGCGCCCTGGGCGGGCCGCCCGCGAAGGCGCTCGTCGTAGCGCCGCTCGACGCCCTCCATCCCCTCGCCCTGGGCGTTCACGAAGCCCGTGATGTGGGCCACGGTCTCGCGCTGCGGATACCACCGCCGGGACTCCTCGGCGAAGCCCAGAAAGTCCGCCCCGCGGAGGCCCGCCTCGGCGCGCGCCTCGTCGGCGATGCGCTGCACGGCCTCGCGCTCCTCACGAGAGACGTCGCGCTTCACCCACACGAAGTGGCTCGACCGGGTCACGCGCTCGCGGAGGTTCGCCACGTCCATGTGCAGGGCGCTGGCGAGGCGGTCGGCGAAGCGCATCGCGTCGAGGCGCCGGGTTCGCTGCGGCGCCGCGAGCTCGGCGATACGCCGGGGGTTCACGTAGAGCGAGTGCGTCGGCACGCTCACCGCGAGGGGGTTGCGGTGGCGGTCGAAGATGGTCCCGCGCCGGGGCTGGCGGTTGAGCCGCTCGGCGTACTGGTTGCGGGCCTCCTGCGAGAGGTCGACCATGCGTCCGTCGGCCATGCGCACGGCGCCGTCGTGCTGGAGCCGCCACGCAGCGTGCACCAGCCGCGACGCGCCGACCGTGAGTCCCAGCAGCAGCACGCCCATGCGCGCGCGCATCCAGCGCTGTCGCCGCGGGTCGAGGTTGTTCACCGGGGCCTCCCGCTGGAGCGCGCCGGGCGCAGCGCGCCGCCGACGAAGTACACCGGCACCTCCTCGGGGCGGACCATCCCCGCGCCGAGGCCGATCTGCTCCAGCGCGGCGGGGGTCCGCAGCGACGCGAGCTCCAACGCGCGGGTGTTGATCTCGCTGCGCAGCCGGAGCGACACCGCGCGCTCGCGTTCCACGGTGTAGCCCAGCGCGACGTTCTCGTTGCGCAGCGCGAGGTGCACGATGAAGGCCGCGCCCGCGGCGAGCATGGCGACGGCGAACAGCAGGGAGAATCGGGCGTTCACGGGAACTCTCCTCGTGGGCGGCGGCGGGCGAGGCGGAGCTTGGCGCTGCGCGCGCGGGGGTTGCGGGCGCACTCCTCCTCGCCCGGCTCGATGGGCTTCTTGGTGAGCACCTCGAGCGCGGGCGCGTCGCGAAACGCGTGCTTCACGAGGCGATCTTCGAGCGAGTGGAACGAGATCACCGCCGCGCGGCCGTCGTCGTTGAGCACCTCGGGCAGGGCCGCGAGCAGTCGCTCGATCTCGCCGAGCTCGTCGTTCACGGCGATGCGCAGCGCCTGAAAGGTGCGGGTGGCGGGGTCGGGCTTGCCGTAGCGGGCGGGGCCGAGCACGCGGTGCACCGCGCGGGCGAGGTCGAGGGTGGTCTCCATCGCGCCCTGCTCCACCGCGCGCTTGATGGCGCGGGCGATGGGCCGCGACGCGCGCTCCTCGCCGTACTGGTAGATCACGTCAGCGAGCTCAGACTCGCGGAGGTCGCGCACGACGGACCACGCGGTGTCGTCGCCATCGGGGTTCATGCGCATGTCGAGGGGGCCCTCGGCGCGAAAGCTCATGCCCCGCTCGGGGTCGTCGATCTGCGGCGACGAGACCCCGAGGTCGGCCACCAGGGCGTCGACCCGCGCGCCCCGCAGGGCGTCGCGCACCGACGAGAAAGGACCGTGGTGAAAACGCACCCGGTCGCCGAAGGGCGCGAGGCGCTCCCGAGAGCGCTCCAATGCCCAGGGGTCGCGGTCGACCGCCAGCAGGGTGCCGACCTCCCCCATGGCGCGGAGCAGGGCCTCGGCGTGGCCGCCCAGGCCCACCGTGCAGTCGGCCACCGCGGCCCCGGGCAGCGGCGCCAGGCCGCGAATCACCTCGTCCAGGAGGACGGTCTCGTGACGCAACGCTTCCATCAGCTCCGTGGCTCGCGACTCCTATCGTCACGTCTGCGCGCGGCGGTCAAAGAAACGGCGAGGCCACGGCCGCGCGCCCCGCGTTGCACGCACCCAGGAATTGTGGGCGAATGCCGCACGCCCATGAGCGCCCCCTCGGACCCGCTGGACACCGCCTGGCAAGAGCTCTCGGCGAACTGGGACGCCGACGAGCGGCACCGTGCCTTCGTGGCCCTCGCCGCCGCCCTCGACCGACTCCCCGACGCGGCGTCACGTTACCGCGCGCTGCGCGATGACCCGGAGCGCGGCGATCAAGCGAGGCGCGGGCTGGAGAAGATCCTCGGCGCGGCCATGGCGCGGCTCAGCGTCGAGCGCCACGACCCGCCGCCCGCGCGCTCGAACTACCTCCTCGCCGCCACGGCCCTGGGCTGCCTGTGGATCGGCACCCTGGTCGTCGCGAGGATCTTGAACCGCCCCGACCTCTTGCACCCCTGGGTCTTCGCCCTGGAGCTCGCCGTGGTGCTGCTCACGCCGTGGCGACGTCTCGGCGGCGCTGCGTGAGTCGGTCGAGCGAGACGCGGCGCCTCGCGATGCTCCGCGAGGTCTTCGGCGCGCTCCCGCCGCCCGACCTCGGGGTGGGCGACGACGCGGCGGTGCTCCACGATCCTCGCCCGCTGGTGGTCACCGTCGATGCCGCGGTCGAGGGCGTGCACTTTCGCCGCAATCTGCTGGGGTTCGAAGACGCCTCGACGCGGGCCTGTGAGGCCGCGATGAGCGACGTGGCCGCGATGGGCGCGACCCTCGACGGAGCGGGCTGCGGGCTGCTCCTGGCGTGGACGCTCCCGACCGACCTCGACGACGATGACCTCCTCGCCCTCGCCCGCGGCGCCGAGCGGGCGGCGAGGCGGGCAGGCACCCGGGTGGTGGGGGGCAACCTCAGCGCAGGCCCGGCGCTCTCGCTCACGACCACGGTGTTGGGTCGCTGCGACGGACCTCCGCTGCGCCGTGACACCGCGCGCCCGGGACACGTCGTGGCCGTCAGCGGACCGATCGGCCTGGCCGCCCGGGGACTGCGCGCGCTCCTCGCGGGCGAAACTGCCGCGGGCGTGGCCGTGCAGGCCTGGCGCTCCCCCCGGGCGCGACTGGACCTCGGTGTTCAGCTCCCGGGTGCCGCCACCGCGTGCATCGATGTGTCCGACGGGCTCGCCCTCGACGCCGCGCGCCTCGCGGAGGCATCCGGCGTTCGCCTCGACCTGGATCTCGCCGCGCTCCGCGCCCTCGTGTCAACCGACGTGTGCGACGACGACATCTTCCACGGCGGCGAAGACTACGAGCTGCTCGCGACGGGCCCCGCGGGAGCGTTCCTCACGGGCTGGCACCGCATCGGGCTTGTGTGTGCGGGCGAGGGCGTCTGGGTGGGCGCGGGAGGCGACGCGCAGAGGCTCTCACCCCGCGGCTGGGATCACTTCTCCGCGACCTGAACGCCCTGCGCCTTCAAGAAGCGGATCACGTCCTTGCGGGCGCAATTGAGCTCTCGGGAGAGCTCGTTGAGGTCGCCCCCGAGGCGGTCGTAGAGAACCTGCAGCCGGTCGCGATCGAAGAACTCCACAATGCGGTCGCGGGCGACCTTCGGCGGCGGCGGCTTGGGTCGCGCGTTCAGCGGCATCACCAGCGCAGCGCGGGCGCGGGCGGCGCCGGCCTTGGGCAGCACCGGCGGCGCGGTCTCCACCTGCAGCGCCTTCACGATGAGCCCCCGGAGCTCTCGCACGTTGCCAGGGTACTCCCGGGCCACGGCGCGGGCGAAGTCCTCGTCGCGGAACTGCGGCTCGGCGCCACAGATCTCGCGGGCGAACTGCCGGATGAGCATCGGGATGTCATCGGTGCGCGCGCTCAGCGGCGGCACCTGCAGGCGCACGGCGGCGACGTGGCTCGCGAGGTCCTTGCGAAAGCGCCCCTCGGAGGCGGCCCGCTTGATGTCGGCAGAGCAGGTCGCGAGGATGCGCGCGTCGAGCACGCCCTCCTCGCGGCGCTCGTAGATCGAGAGAAGCGCGCTCATGTCGGCGTTGCTTGCCTCGTCGATGCGCTCCAGCAGCAGGGTGAAGGTGTCAGACCGCTGCGAGACCTGCGCGAGCGAGGGACGCTCCGAGGTCGGCAGCCGCAGGTCGATGGCGGTGATGGGCGACGCCGCGAAGCGCGAGCTCGCGTGGACCGCCTTCGCGATCAACGTGCGCCCGGTGCCTGGATCCCCCTCGAGCAGGATCGGGGTGTCGGTGGCGGCGATGCGCTCGAGCACCGCGAAGAGCGTGCGCATCGACGCGGACTGCCCCGACACGGGACCGAAGCTCGTGCGCTCGCTGGGAATCACGGGCACGGTGAGGTCGCCCACGAGGAGTTGCAGCGTGCTGCGACCGATGGAGATCTCGGTGCCCACAGAGACCACGCCGGTGCCGAGGCGCGCGGCGTTCACGAAGGTGCCGCTTTCGGAGCCGAGGTCCCGCACGCGAATGCCACCCGCGACCAGCGCGATCTCCAGATGGTACTTGCCCACCTGGGGGTCGCGAAGGATCAGGTCGTTGTCGGTGTGCGTGCCCACGAGCAGCGTGCCCGCTTCGAGCAGCGCCTCACGGCCCCGGTCGGGACCACTCGTGACGCGCACCCTCACCCTGCGCACCACGAGCGCGCCGTTGAGGTCGGTCATCAACACGCCGGTCAGTGGCGCCAGACGGGGTGGACCCGCAGGACGTTGACGCTGCGCGGCCCGCGGAGGGATCGCCCCTTCGATCTCCGGCCCCTCGGGCAGTTCCTGGTTGTTCACCTTCACGCCGCACCCGTTGCCATGCGCATCCTGCGACCCGCACCCATCGGGGTGCCCTGACGCCGCCCCTTGGAGCCCCCGCAGGTTCGCGGAGGACACAGGCCTCGGAGCCTTCTTGGAGCATACTGACGCCGCACCTCCGCCGCCACGGAAAAAAAATGGCGCTCCGAAAGCGCTCCGCCCCGCGACGATGCGAGCACGCGCGTTTGCGCCGGGGTCGTTGACGACGACGCATCAACCCGCCTAATGCCACCGGCGGACCGGCGCGGTCCGACACCTTGCGCCCCTCACGGCGCGGCCTCAGGGAGAGCGATCCATGGCGCACGGCGACGCGAGAGACGGGAACGACCACGACCATCCGCACGGTCATTCACACGGCCACGATCACGCGCATCCGCACGATCACCCGCATCCGCACGACCACGACCATTCACACCCGCACGGCCACGATCACCCGCACCCCCACGGGCACGACCACGGCGCCGCGGTGGCGCGGCCTGAGCTGGCGCACGGCGCGGGCGTCGGTCGCGTGCTGCACCTCGACTGCTTCAGCGGCGTCGCGGGCGACATGTTGGTCGCCGCGCTGCTCGACCTCGGCGTGCCGATGGACCCGCTGCGGCGCGCGCTCGACGCCCTGCCCATGGACGGCTACGAGGTGAGCACGTCGGCCACGATGGTGAGCAGCGTGGCGGCGACGCAGTTCCATGTGAAGGTGACCCGCGCGCAGCCGCAGCGGCGGTACCGCGAGATCCGCGAGATGCTCGACGCGGCGCCGCTCCTCGACGGCGTGCGCCGACGCGCGCAGGACGCGTTCCGCGTGCTCGCCGTGGCCGAGGCGCGCATCCATCGCATCTCGGTCGACGACGTGCACTTCCACGAGGTCGGCGCGGTCGACGCCATCGTCGACATCGTCGCCGCGAGCGCTGCCCTGGAATGGCTCGGCGCCCGCATGACCTGCGCGCCGCTGCCCATGGGGCGCGGCTTCATCCGCGCGGCCCACGGCGTGCTCCCGCTGCCCGCCCCTGCGGTGGTGGAGATCCTTCAGGGCGCCCCCACCGAGGCCGCCGCGGTCGACGCCGAGCTGGTGACCCCCACGGGCGCGTGCCTGGTGAAGGCCAACGCGAGCGCGTACACCCGCTGGCCGTCGATGCGACCGGTGGTCACGGGCTTCGGCGCGGGCACCCGTCGGCTCCCCGACCGCCCCAACATGCTGCGCGTGGTGCTCGGCGACGTCGACGCCGCGCGGGCGGGCGACGACGGCATCCAGGGCAGCCATGTGGTGCTCGAGACCAACCTCGATGACGTCTCGGGGCAGCTCTCGGCCCACGTCACCGACGCGCTGCTGCGCGACGGCGCCCTCGACGCGTGGACCACCCCCGTGGGGATGAAGAAGGGTCGCCCGGGCGTCATGGTCTCGGCGCTCGTGCGCCGCGGCGAGGAGGGCCGCGTGGGCAAGCTGATGCTCAGCGAGAGCAGCTCCCTGGGGCTACGGTGGCGCCCGGTGCACCGCATCGAGCGGCCGCGACGCATCGAGGAGGTCGACACGCGCTACGGCCGGGTGCCGGTGAAGGTCGCTGACGGCGACGGCCTCGCGCCCACCGCGCAGCCCGAGTGGGACGTCTGCCGCGAGCTGGCGACGCGCGCGGGCGTCGCGGTGCGGGCGGTGCACGCCGAGGCCGCCGCGGCGTGGTGGACGCGCGCGTCAACCCCGCGTTGATCCCCCGACGCGCGCGGGGGTACGCTGTGCGCGCCAATGAGCGATGACGCGCCGCGGGTGCTGCTCCTCGACGACGACGCGGTCACGCGGCGGGTGGTGGGGGCGTGGCTGGAGCGCGCGGGTTATCGCACCACGGCCTTCGGCGACGCGCAGCGGGCCCTCCACGCCGCGCAGGTCACGCCGCCCGAGGTGATCCTGCTCGACCTGATGCTCCCCGACACCGACGGGTACGCGGTGCTGCGGGCGCTGCGGAGCACCCCCGAGGGTCGCGATGTGCCGGTCATCGTGCTCACGGCGATGGAGGGCGACGACGAGGTCGCGCGGGTCTTCGCCGCCGGGGCCGACGACTTCTTGCGCAAGCCCTGTCGAGAGGCAGAGCTCCTGGCGCGAATCCGCGCGCAGCTCCGGCTCAGCGCCTACGTGCACGAGCTCGCGGCGAAGGAGCGCGACGCGCGCGCGATGGTGGAGCTCACCCGCACCCTCGCCTCTCGCCTCGACCCGCGGGAGATCCTCTTCACGGTGGTGCGCCGCGTCGCCGAGCTCGTGCGGGTCGACCGCTGCTCGATCGTGGTCGGCGGGGTCGACGACCGCATCGGCTTCGTGGTGGCCGCGAGCGACGACGCGAGCCTGCACAACCTCCCCGTGGAGCTCGACCGCTACCCCGAGGTGCGGCGGGTGCTGCGCTCCGGGGCGCCGCTGGTGATCGAAGACAGCGCGAGCCATCCCCTGCTCGAAGAGGTGCGCGGCCTGCTGTCGGGCGCGCGCCTGACCTCGCTCACACTGCTCCCGATCGTGTGCGACGGCCGCGCGCTGGGGGTGCTGTTCCTGCGCGCGCGGGGTCGCCGCGGCACGCTCGACGCGCGGGAGTCGGCCCTGTGCGAGGTCATCGCCAACGCCACGGGCGTCGCGCTGCGCAACGCCAGCGAGCTGCAGCAGCTTCGGGAGCAGAGCCAGGCGGTGAGCCGCGCGCGTCAGGAGGCCGAGCGGCGCGCGCGCTTCCTCGAGCGCTACGCTGACCTCTTCGTCTCCGCGGCCGACGGGATGGTGGTCATCGACCCCAGCGGACAGGTGCTCTTCGCGAACCCGCGGGCGGCAGAGATCACGGGCTACGACGACGCCGACCTCCGCCGGGCCTACGCGCACTTCATCGTCACGCGCGACGACCGCGGCATCGCGCGCTCGCTGCGGGCGAACTTTCGTCGGCGGGTGTTCCCGTCCAACGTCGACCTCCGCATCCGTCGGCGCGACGGTGAGCTCCGCACCCTCGCGCTGTCGACCTCGTCGCTCCACCGCGACGACCACGCGGTGCTGCTGACCTTCCGCGACGTCACCGACGACCGGGCCACGGCGCGGGAGCTCGCGCGCACCAAGGAGTTCCTCACGTCGCTCATCGAGGGCACCCCCGACGCGATCATCGCCGCCTCCCTCGACGGCACGGTGCTGCTGTTCAACCAGGCCGCCGAGCGCGTGCTGGGCTACCCCCGCGAGAGCGTGCTCGGGCAGCGCGCGGTGGAGCGGCTCTATCCCCCGGGTGCCGCGCGCGACCTCATGGGGCGGCTGCGCGCGTCGCCCAAGGGGCTCCTCGACGGCGTGCGCAGCGAGGTCATCGCCCGCGACGGCGAACGCATCCCCGTGCAGCTCTCGGTGGCCCTCGTGGGCGCGCCGCCGACGGCCACGGTGGGGATCTTCTCCGACCTCCGCGAGCGCCTGAAGCTCGAGAACCGTCTTGAGCGGGCACAGCAGGAGCTCGCCGTGAGCGAGCGACAGGTGCTCGTGGGTGAGGTCGCCGGCGCGGCGGCGCACGAGCTCAACCAGCCCCTCACCGCGGTGCAGGGCTACGCCGAGCTCATCGGGAAGTGTGTAGGGGACCCGGCCACGGTCGCGCGGGCGTCGGGGGTGATCCTGCGGGAGACCGAGCGCATGGCGGAGATCGTGCGGCGCCTGGGCAACGTGCAGCGCTACGAGACCCGGGACTACGTCGGGGGGGCGCGCATTCTTGACCTCGGGCGATCCGCCGACGACGGCTGAGCCCCGCGGTTGCGCCGCACCGCCCGTGTCGTGTAGTCTCCGGCGCCCCGCTCAAGGAGAGACCTCATGGCACGCGTCACCGTGGAAGACTGCCTCGACAAGGAAGAGAACCGCTTCGCCCTCGTGGTGCTGGCGGCAGCGCGCACGCGGCAGATCATGAAGGGCTCGAAGGTCCAGCTCGAGGGCGCGCGTCGCAACAAGCCCGCGGTGCTCGCGCTCCGCGAGATCGCGGCGAACAAGGTTCACTTCGACCGCCCCTCGCGCGACGCGGTGGATCAGTTCATCGTCGAGCAGAAGCGCCGCTACGGCTGAGATTCAGCAGGGCACGGTGGTCCCCGGGGCGGGAAAGACCCCCCGGCGGGCCATCTCCTCTGCCGCCCGCTCCGAGCCGGCGCACCTTGTTCGGTCGTAGAGCCGCACGAGATCGCGGGTGACCGCCCCCAGGGCGCTCGACTCGGCCACCTCCTGCAACGCATCCACGAAGCGCGGGAACGCACCGCCCAGCTCCACCAGGGCCGCGGCGGGGACGTCTCCCTCGGCCTGGCGCGTGGCCTCGGCCGCGTGCTGGTAGGCCAACGACCCGACGTGGACGTACAGCGCGAGGCTCCCCTGGGTGCGCTCCACGTGGGGCGCGAAGAGTCCGGCGAGGCACAGCGCGGCGTCGCCCGTGCGCAGCAGCAGGGGGAGACGGGCGGGGGCGGCGCTGGAGAGGGCCTCGCTGAGCGAGACCACCAGGGGCTCGGAGAGCGGCGGCGGGTGGTGGCCGCAGTCGACGAGCACGCCGGCGATGTAGTCCCGGGTCTCGGGCCGAGCGTCGAGGCGGCGGCGGGTAAAGGCCGTCGTGAGCTGCCGCCGAAAGAAGTCCCGAAGGTCAGTACAGGGTTCGATCGCCATGAGCAGGTCCTCCTCCCGCGCGATCGGAGCCCCGATCGCCGGGTTCACGTCACCGTCGACTCTATGACTCCCTGTACGGCGCGATCCATTCGCACCCCAGCCCTGCGGAGTGCCAGGACGGGACGCCCTGCCACGTCGCTGGCACTCCCCCGTCACGTCTGCCAACGCAGCGAATCCAGAAAAGAACTGTCACGCGGCCGGGACCGACACGGCGTGCCTTGACAGGTCTCCAACGCCGATTATGTTGCGCGCCGTCTCTGGCAGTCTCCGTTGGGGAGTGCCAGGAAACGGTTCACACCTTGAGGCGTACTCCTTGAGTCGCCGCCCCGGCACCCACCGGGCGCGGCCATCGAAGGTGCGCCCTCGCGGGGTGAGACAGGGGCACGAACACGGCCGGGCGCGTGGGCGCACGGGTGTGTCGCATCAACCGCGGGGTCGCGCAAGCGCGACGCCCGTCTCTGTGGAGAAAACGTCATGAAGATTCGCCCGCTCCAGGATCGCATCCTCGTCAAGCGCCTCGAGGCCGAGACCCGCACCAAGGGTGGCCTCTACATCCCCGACTCCGCGAAGGAGAAGCCCATCGAGGGCCTGGTCATCGCCGTGGGCGGCGGCAAGGTCGGCGAGGACGGCAAGGTTCGCCCGGTGGACGTCAAGGCCGGCGACAAGATCCTGTTCGGCAAGTACTCGGGCACCGAGGTCAAGATCGAGGACGTCGAGCACCTGATCATCCGTGAGGAAGACATCCTCGGCGTGATCGAGAACTGATTCGCGTACTCCACCCGGAACACAGAGAGAGAAGGAACGACCATGGCCGCCAAGGAAATTGTCTACACCGAAACCGCCCGCAAGCTCGTGCTGCAGGGCGTTGATGCGCTCGCCAACGCCGTGAAGGTCACCCTCGGTCCCAAGGGCCGCAACGTGGTGATCGAGAAGTCCTTCGGGTCGCCCGTGGTGACCAAGGACGGCGTCACGGTCGCCAAGGAGATCGAGCTCGAGAACCGCTTCGAGAACATGGGCGCGCAGATGGTCCGTGAGGTCGCCTCGAAGACCTCGGACACCGCGGGCGACGGCACCACCACCGCCACCGTGCTCGCCCAGGCGATCTTCCGCGAGGGCTCGAAGCTCGTCGCCGCGGGTCACAACCCGATGGAGATCAAGCGCGGCATCGACAAGGCCGTCGAGGCCATCGTCGGTGAGCTGAAGAACCTCGCCAAGCAGACCCAGGACCCCAAGGAGATCACCCAGGTCGGCACGATCTCGGCCAACGGCGACCAGACCATCGGCGAGCTCATCTCGCAGGCGATGGAGAAGGTCGGCAAGGAAGGCGTGATCACCGTGGAGGAGGCCAAGAGCGCCGACACCACGCTGGACGTCGTCGAGGGCATGCAGTTCGACCGCGGGTACCTCTCGCCCTACTTCGTCACCGACACCGAGCGCATGATCGCGACCCTCGAGGACGCGTTCATCCTCATCTCGGAGAAGAAGATCTCCAACATGAAGGACCTGCTGCCGGTGCTCGAGAGCATCGCGCGTCAGCAGCGCCCGCTGGTGATCATCGCCGAGGACGTCGAGGGCGAGGCCCTGGCGACCCTGGTGGTGAACCGCATCCGCGGCACCCTCTCGGCCTGCGCCGTCAAGGCCCCGGGCTTCGGCGACCGCCGCAAGGAGATGCTCAAGGACATCGCCATCCTCACGGGCGGCCAGGTGATCTCTGAGGACCTCGGCGCCAAGCTCGAGAACGTGACCCTGAGCGACCTCGGCCGCGCCAAGCGCGTCAAGATCGACAAGGACAACACCACCATCATCGACGGCGCGGGCGCGCAGGAGAAGATCCAGGGCCGCATCCGCGAGGTGCGCGCGCAGATCGAGGCGACCACCTCGGACTACGACCGCGAGAAGCTCCAGGAGCGCCTCGCCAAGCTCGCCGGCGGCGTCGCCGTGATCAAGGTGGGCGCCGCCACCGAGGTCGAGATGAAGGAGAAGAAGGCCCGCGTCGAGGACGCGCTCAACGCGACCCGCGCGGCCGTCGAAGAGGGCATCGTGCCGGGCGGCGGCGTGGCGCTCATTCGCCTCGCCAAGGTGCTCGACAGCCTCGACCTCGCGGGTGAGCAGCGCTTCGGCGTGCAGATCATCCGCCGCGCCATCGAGGAGCCCCTCCGCCAGATCTCGGCGAACGCGGGCGTCGAGGGCTCCATCGTGGTGAACAAGGTCCGCGAGGGTTCGGGCGCGTTCGGCTACAACGCCGCGACCGACACCTACGGCGACCTGCTCGCCCAGGGCGTCATCGACCCGGCCAAGGTCGTGCGCTGCGCGCTCCAGAACGCGTCCTCCGTGGCGGGCCTGATGCTCACCACCGAGGCCCTCGTGGCCGAGCGCCCGAAGGACGAGAAGAAGTCCTCGGGCGGCGGCGGCGGGCACTCGCACGGCGGGGACATGGATTTCTGATCCACGCCTGAGCCCCTGAACGGCGTCGAGGCCCCGCGGAACTCTCTCCAGAGATCCGTCGGGGCCTCGCGTCATTTCAGAGGCTCGTCGCGCGCAC
>JBILLI010000370.1:0-7322 GCA_044376155.1 Polyangiales bacterium | reverse complement strand
ACCGTGGGCGCGTCGCGTCGGCGCTGGCGTCGGGTCGACGGATCGCGTGCGTGAACACAACCCGCAGCGCGGGCGCGAGGTGGCAGGGATCCCGTCGAGTGGTTCGCCCGTGACCTCGCAACGCTCTGACCGGGGGAGGCTCTGGGGGCTCGCGCGAGTTGGGTGCCACCCAACTTTCGTGCTCACGCCTTCGATGGAATCTCCGTGGTGACCGCCGCGAAGAGCTCGACCGCGACCGCGCAGAACACCGCGGAATCGGCGACCGAAAAGGTCGTCGGCATCCTCTGCTCATGCCAGTGGCTGTCGCTGTCACCGGCCTGCTTGAGCAGGTCCAGGAGCATCACGGTCCGCTTGGTGACGTGCGTCGTCACGGGCGGCTGCCGCATGTATCCCGTCGCCTTGTCGAGGAACTCACAGGACTGCGGGCGCTTCGGCGCTCTGCGATCCCGCGGATAGCGCTCTTGCAGAGGCTCCTTCCACGCCTCGGGGAGGAGGCCGTCGGGGGCCTCGACGGCCCACACGAGCTCGAGCGCGCGGTCGACGATGGCGCGAAACTCCCGCCACGGTCTGCGCGGCTCTTCCAGCGTGAGGTCCGCCAGCGCACGCTTCACGTAGCCGCGCAGCCGGGCGTCGCCACCGCGGACCTGTGCGAGGCGGTAGTCCAGCACCTCGCGCACATTGCGCTGATAGTCGGCCTCGGACGCGAAGAGTCGACGGAGCTGGCTCGTCGCGCCGCCCTCGGTCTTGACGTATCGCTCCATCAAGCGGCACGCGAGGGTGACCCGCCCGCCTGACTCCGCGACGAGGCCCATCGCCGCGAGGCTCCGCCGGTGTGCCTCGGGGACCTGATTCGCAGGGAGGTCACCGTTCGACGTGAGATCGAGGAGATGGTCGCGCAGCGGGGGATCGCACCGCTTGAAGAGGAGCCGGAGGGGATCGGGCTGCTCGAGATAGAGCGCGTCTGCCGCGGCGTCGACGTGGGCCTTTGCGATCGCGTGATCGCCGCCGAGCGCGCCGAGGCGCAGGAGGAGCTCGAACGCGAGGCGTGGCTGCCCTCCGCTCCACGCACGCAGCTCCTTGCGCGCGGAGGTGTCCACGGTGCGACGGGCCATGAGCGGCGCGAGCACGTCGTCCCAGTCGGCGTCATCGAAGGGACCGACCTCGACAGGGACGCCGAACACCTCCCAGAAGTCCGACGTGAAGGAGTCGTGGTCGCAGAGCTCGCCGAGGCGCAGTCGGCTCGCGCACACGAGGGTCAGCCCCGCGTCGCTGAGGGCCTTGAGGTTGTCCCACACCTGCCGCGTGACGAGCCGCTCTTCGAGCACCCGGTCGACACCGTCGAGGATCGCGAGGACCGTCTGACTTGCCCCGTGAATCTCCTTGAGCGCGAGGGTCACCGACTCGAAGTCGAGGCTCGCGTCGCGCAGGTCGTCCCGGCCCGCCCGGGCGAACGCGGCGTCGAGCTCTCGCGCGAGGCCCCGCCGAAAGGCGTCGTCGCCGCGCGGAGGGTCGTGGCGGAGGTCCCAGTAGAACGACGCCGCGAACTTCGACGTGACCGCGGCGTCCTCCGCGAGCTGTCGGAGGATCACCGTCTTGCCGTTCATCCGCGGACCGATCACCGAGCGGTGGAGCGGCGGACGGCGTGACAGCATCGCGGAGAGGTCCTGGTAGACCCGCCTCCTGCCCAGCATCGTGGGCGACGTGGCCGACGGTGACTCGTAGGGGTTCATGCTTCCTCCAATTCGTCTTGCAGGCAGGCTTCGCGTGCGAGCGCACCGAGGTCACGGCGTTGCACCCAGGCTGCGAAGATCGGCAGCCGGAGTCGGTACCGCTGATAGCCCCCTTCGGTCTCCAGGCGGATGAGCTCCAGCTCGTCGAGCGCCGCGAGGTCGGCCCCGATGCCCTCCGCCGGGACCGAGACGCCGCGGCTCGCGAGTTGTTCCTCCAGCACGCCGATGTCGCGCGCGGCGCCGCTCTGTGCGTCCATCGCGCAGAGCGCGAGGAGGAGTTGCCGACGGGGCGTTCCGACCTGCTTCCACAGCGTCGGGAAGTGGTCCATCCCGTCGACGGCCTCGTCGAGGGCCTTCTCGACGAAGGCGATCCCGATGCGACGCTCGTTCTCCCGGGCCGCGCGTAGAAAGACCTGGTTGCACACCGCCTGAATCAAGAAGGGATGCCGCGCGCAACGTCGCACGACCTCGTCGCGGGCGTCGGAGAGCCAGAGGAGCTGTCCCCGCACGGGCTCGGTCACGAGCGCGCGGGCGGCGTCTTCGGGGAGAGGACCGACCGTGATCCGATGCCCCACGCCGAAGAGCGCCGAGAAGTACTCCGTTCGCAGCCGCGCGAGGCGGCGCCCGCCTGCGATCACGAAGCCGAGCCGCGGGCGTTGGAGGTACATCGCGCGCAGGTTCTCGACGAGCTGCGGCGAGGTGATCCCCGCCTCGACGCCCTCCTGGAGCTTGTCGAACTCATCGATCATCACCAGTAGCCGCAGTTCCCCGAGCGCCTCCAGGACGAGTTCGATCCAGGTGACGAAGGCGTCGTAGGGGTGGTCTGCGGTGATGAACGAAGAGAGCGCGCGGCGGAGCGCGAGCTTGCGCGCGAAGGCCGATGGCTTGTCGTCGAGCGTCATCTCCGGCGGCGGAACGACGAGGCCATGCCCGACGAGCGCGTCTGCGACGCTGTGCGCGACGTGGAGCCAGACCTCGCGGTCGGTGAGCCCTGCGCCCTCGCTGCGGCCCTCGGCGCCCTGGAGCGTCGCGTAGGAGACGACGTAGCCCGCGGGCGCGCGGGACGCGAGGAGCTGGTTCATGATCGAGGTCTTGCCCACGCGCTTGTTGCCTTCGAGCAACACCAGCGGCGCCGCGTTCGGCGCCGCGAGCAGCCGCGCGAGGTCGTCGAAGATCGGGTCGCGGCCGTAGACCATCTCGCTCCGGGTGAGGCTGGCGCCCGTGATGTACGGGCTCGCGTCGAGGGCGAGACTGAGCTCGGGCACAGACGATTCCAGGTCGAGCGTGAACGTCAGTTGTTCGTCGAAGGTCTCGCCGTCGAAGCGCGTGCCGGTCACGGTCGCCACGTACGTCGCCGCGCGTACGTCAGAGGTGCAGGGGACAGAGATGTTGAAGCTCGTCTCCTCCCCTGCGTCGAGGTTCGATGTGGGAGAGGTAAAGCGAGCGCCCTTGATCTGCAACGAATGGACGCCGATGGCCCCCGTGTTGCCGAAGGTCAACGTGAACTCCGCGTCGGTCTCGCGGCGCACCAACATCGCTGAGCGCAGGAGCTCGACGCGATACGCAGCGGCGCAGCGCTTCACGGCGACGCCGAGGACCGAACGGAAGGCTGCGACGAACGAAGCCCCCTGAGGTGGGGTGTGGTCCTGACCGGGCTCTGACCAGTGTTGTGCCGCGATCAACCGTGCCGATTGGAGTACGGCCAGATACATCCACCCGTGCGAGACGGTTTCGACGCCCCGAAGTGCGCGCGTCACCTGAACGAGCCCTCGGAGAAACTCCTCGTGTCGCGGAGAGATCAACCCGCTCAGCTGCGCCTCGACGCCGTCGCGCACCGCGACGATGGCTGCGAGGATGTCCCCGGTCGTCTGCTGGTTCGGGTCCCCGGCGAGACGGGCGGACGCGGGGGAGCGTTCGAGCCACTCCACGACAGGATCCTCCGCCGGGCGACAGAGCGTGCGGAGGCCCTCGATAAAGGTCTCGCGCGTCCCATCCCGCAGCAGCCGGGCCTGAATGGGCATCGGCGGAACCGGAATCGTCAGCTCGGTCAACCTGGCGGCAGAGAGGGTGATCCACCGTGCGCGCCTCTCTCCACCCGACCGTGTACTCGACGTTTGGGTCCAGGCCTTCAACGACTGCGCTGTCGCGTTCGTCTCAAGAAGCCGCGCGAGGAACGACGTCGCCAGCACGCTCCGTGCCTCGCGGGTGAGTCGAAGTACGAAGATCGACTTCGCAGGGACCGCTCCGACTGCGCCGTTCGCGACGACCGAGGCGACCACCCGCTTCTTGTGGACCGCGACCAGTACGTCCCCCGCTCGAAGGAGGAATGATGAGCCGACGGGGACCTTGACTCGGTTCGCAGGGTCGATGACCACGGTGCCGTCTCGAAGGTCTGCGGCCGTCACCAGAGGAACCTCATCACTCAGATTCGGTGAAGAGATGCGTTCCGGGTCGAGCCGCTGGATGGAGACGAACTCTCCGAGGCGCCGCCGCTCGACGCTCTCGCCGAGCGCCAGGGTCAACCGGGCCAGATCCTCGGAACGGGCGGCGCCCCCGGGAGCGACTCTGCTTCGCCCAGCAGCACCGACTGCGAGTGGTGTCCGCAATGCCCCATCGCTGTCGAGTAGATCGCGCACGGAGAGCGTGCGCACCTCGGTGAGCAGAGAACTCTTTGAAAAGAGCGTCGCCGGTGTGCCTGCTTCAACCTTCCCCTCGATGGATCGCAGGCGGAACACGGGAACCGTCCCCCCTGGGGTCTCATGCGAGAAACGCAGCGCGACGGTGCTCACCGTGGCGTCTGACGTGACGGCCTCCGCCGGTAGCTCGTAGATCGCATCCACACGGAACCGCGAGAGGAGCGCGCGGCGAACGTCGATGAGCGCGCCAGGTTGGAAGGTGAGACCGGCGGGCGTCACCATCACGGCGTTCCCGTGAGGACGAAGGTTCGCCATCGCGTGTTGAAGAAAGAGCGCCTCCACCGACGGCGTCTGAAACTCCGCGACGGACGGCGCCCCCGGGTCGCGGCGCGCACCGAAGGGGACATCGAGCAGGATCGTGTCGAAACCCTGGGCGACCGATGAGGGCAGAGGGCGCGCGAGCGCGTCGTCGAGCTCCAGCGACGGACGGGCCTCGCCGGCGAGGATCACCCGCGCCAGACCGATCGCGAAGGCCGAGGGAGAGAGCTCGACGCCGACGATCCTGCTGGCAGTCTGGGGCGCGTCGCGCGGTGATTCCATCGCGGCGATGGCACGTCGACGGACCACCTCGACGAGCAGCGTTCCGAACCCGAAGCAGGGGTCGTAGACCCGTGCTGTGGGGGCAGGATCGGCGAGGTCGACCATCCATCGCGCGAGGGGCGGCGGGGTCCATTCGCGGGAGACGTAGTGCGCAGGTGAGGAGAAGAGCACCGCATCGAGCGCGCCGAGCGCCGCGTGACGCGCGAACAGCGAGTCGAGCGTGAGGTCGCGCACCAGGGCGAAGGCCGCGACGCGATCGTCGACGTGTGTGCGCGAGAGGGCCGGGAGCACGCGACGCGTCAGCGCACCGGGGCCGCGGTCCTCGTCGCCGATGAGCAGGGCGGCGATGTCTCGGAGCGCGACTTGAAGGTGCGAGGGCTCCATTCGACAGAGCTCGCGCCACCGCACGCCGACGGTCAGCGAGGGGCGGAAGGGGACACCATCGAAGATGGCCTCGGCTTCGTCCTCGGCTTCGAGCTCATCTGCGTGACGCAGTACGAAGAGGGCACAGAAGGCGACGAACGGATCCAGCCGACCCTCTGCGCTGGCTGAACGAACGAGCGTCCAAAGCGCCTCCGTGAGCCGAGCTCCGGGTGGATCCGCGGGCGTGGAGATGATGTTCACGAATCACTCACGGAGGTGCGCCGCGATGCCAGAGCGGTGAGAGGCGGTAGCACCCATGACTCACGCGGCGATGGGGACGTAGAGGTGTTGCTTGACGGCCGTGAGATCGTCGCGAAGACGCTCGGCGCCGCCGTAGGCTCTCACGATCCGCGCGAAGGAGCCGAAGCGGAGCTGAAAGTGCGAGGACTTGTAGGTCGCGCCGACCTCGAGGTCGTCGATGCCGAAGCGGGCGTAGTGCTCCATGCAGACGTCCCAGAAGCGAGCGCGAAACGACGCGTCCGTAGGTGGATCCTGGTCCTCGATGCGGTCGGCGAACCAGCGGCGCTCCTCGTCCCAGAAGCGCACCACGCGCTCGTCGCGAGTGGGGACGCGGGAGAGATCGAAGCCGACCTTGGCGAGCACGTCGACGTCGTCGTGTCGATGGAGCTGGTTCGCGAGGCGCAGCGCGGGGAGATACACCTCGCGCTCGTGGAGCGCACGGCGGACCTCGTCGCGTCGCGCTCGCTCCACCCAAATGTCCATGAGCGTGTCGAGGCGCACGGACACGGTGTCGCGAATGGTCTCACGCGACCGCGCCTCGTACTCGGCCCAGGGGACCTTGCGCCCGTCGCCGAAGCAGAGAAATCGCTGCGACTGCACGGTCTCCAGGGCGATGCCTGGGATCGTTGCGATCTCGGTGCGCAGCATGACCGTGGGCGCATCGTTGAGCGTCGCCGGACGCTCCTCGTTGTGCCGTGCGTCGTCGCATTCCACGGTGGATTCGAGGTCGCTGCTGCGCACGTAGTCGAAGACGACACAATATCGCTTGTCGATGGCCTCGCAGAGCCGCGCGCCACGCCCCTTCATCTGCTCGTAGAGCAGGGCGCTTTGGACGTTGCGGAGAAAGACCACGGACCGCACGTCGGGGGCGTCGTAGCCGGTGGCCAGCAGGTCTACGGTCACGGCGACGCGGGGCCAGCGGGAGCCGACCTCGGAGAAGATCCGGGAGAGCTTGTCTGCCTGACGCTCGCTGCGGGTGACCCGCACGGCGTAGGGGAAATCGCTGTCGCAGGCCTTACCCGCGCGCATCGGGAGGTCCCGCACGGCGAGGGCGTTGAGGCGTGTGGCGACGTCGGCCGCGTGGGTGTCGGTGGGGCAGAAGACGATGGTCTTCTCGTGCTCCATCTGAAAGCGACGGAGCTTCTCCCACAGGTCGTCCACGATGGCCGCGGTTCGGTCGGGGTGGACGATCCTTTTCTCGTAGTCCGTTGTGTTGTAACGCTCACCCGCGATGACAAAGCCCCCCTCCTCGTCGACGTTGGTCCACGCCTTCTCCAGGGTGTAGGGGACGAGATAGCCGTCATCGATGGCATCGCCGAGGGCATACGAAAACACCGCCTCGCCGAAGTAGTCCTCGGTGTCGTGGCGCTGCTGCCACTCGCGGCGTTGGAGGGACTCGGCGTCCAGCGCGCCGCGCTCGTCCATGAGCTTCGTGAGCTCGAGGTCGCGAGGCGTGGCGGTGAGCCCGAGCTTGAAGGCGCTGCCGAAGTGCTCCAGCACGGTGAACCAGTCGCCGAAGCCGGAGCGGTGGCACTCGTCGACGATCACGAGGTCGAAGAAATCTCTGGGGAAGTGCTCGTAGAGCTTCTGGCCGTCGAGGGTCTCGGCGAGGTTCTGGTAGTTCGCGAAGAAGACCTTGCCTGTGAGGTGATCTCTCTTCTCGATGCGGGACTTGTCGATCAGCACCCGGTCG
>JBILLI010000760.1:0-3710 GCA_044376155.1 Polyangiales bacterium | reverse complement strand
TCGGCGCTGAAGCCCGAGAACGCGCGCCACGCCTGCTCCTTCAGGTTGTTCCGGTCGGTGAGGAACAGCACATGGCCGCGCGGGAGCACGTCGCCGCGGAGCAGCTTCCACACGAGCTGAAAGACCGTGAAGGTCTTGCCCGTGCCCGTGGCCATGCGGAGCAGCACCTTCTTGCGCCCCTGCGAGAAGGCGTAGAGGGCCGAGAAGATCGCGGCCTCTTGAAAGCCACGGACCTTCTTCTGCGACACGAGGTCGATGTGCCACCCCGCCTTGAAGGTCGCCTCCCACTCGCTCGGTACGCGGTTGCGTCCGCTGCGCGCGAGGAGGTCACTCGGGGTGGGCGGCGCGTCGAGCGCCTCGTTGGTCTGGGTCTCAAGGTCGCGCAGGACGTACCCACGGCCGTCCGAGGCGATCGCGTAGCGCAGCTTGAGACGCCGCGCGCAGAGCTCGACCTGCTGGAGTCCGTCAACGGGAGGTGTGCCCTCACGTTTCGCTTCGAGCACCGCGAGGGGCATCTGCGCGAGGCGGAGGAGGTAGTCCGCGCGGAGCGAGAGGCTGGGCTCGTAGCGCTTGTCGCCGGTGAGGTTCACGCGTCCGGGCGCGATCACATACTCGGCGTCCCACGACCAGCCGACCCTCTGCAGGGCGGGGTCGATGAGCTCTCGTCGTGTGTCGGCCTCGTTGCGGTTCACGTCGCGCCTCCGATGGTGGCAGCTGGGCCTATGGCAGAGTCCGTGCCGCGGGGCACGGCATCGCAGATGGATCGAGGAATCAAGCGATGCTGCGTCGCCCGCGCACCCTTCAAGCCCCGAAGCATGAGCTTATCGTATCGGTCATGAAGCCATGCTCGATCCTGTAGGATCAGGTCAGCACCTTTGCGACGGCCCTTAGTGCTACGGGGGCCTTCGCGAGGGGCACCCCACGCAGGTCGAGCACGTCACGCCCCTTCGCGTCGCGGCGGACTCTCACCTCGGCGTCCTTCGCCGCCGTGCGCCCGACGGCCGCGTCCAGCGCCGTGTTCGCCGCTTCCAGCGCCGCCGCGGTCTTCGCGGGGTCCAGCGGCTTCGGGCGCTTCGGCTTCGTCTCCCCGCGCTCGGCGGTCGTGGCCGCGCGGATCTCGTCGATGCTGGCCTCGGCGAAGTCCTTCTCGCGCACGGCGCCGTCGGCGGTGCGGGTGCGGACCTTCAGCGTCGGGAGCTGCGCGGGCGTCTCCTGCTCGGGCGTCGCGGCGATGTAGCGCAGGCCGCGGTCCAGGCGCTCGGGGCCGAAGGCGGCGACGACCGACTCGCTGAACGCCTCGGCCACCCGCATGTACTGGAAGGTCGTGTCGCGCGAGAGGTCGAGGAGCTTCGAGGCGTAGTCGTCGAGCGTCGTGAAGCCTCGCGCCTGGTGGAGGTTCAGCTCGCTCACCTGGAGCAGCGCGCGCCCGATCCGCCAGGCGTTCGCGTACTGCGACTTGCAGAGCGTCTTGAGGTTGCGCGTCGCGCGGTCCAGGGCCGCGCGGGCATCCTCACGGCTCAGCGCGTCGGGGACCTTGTTGCGCGAGGGTTTCGGGGACTTCTTCGTGCTGCTCTTCGCCTTCGCCATGGGGGCGATGCTCGCACGAGGCGAAAGTTGGGTGCCACCCAACTCCACGCGTCGCCCTACACCTCCATGGGCCCCTCGGCGTGGCCGTTCACGAACTGCCGCACCACGGGGTCGTCGCTCGCGCGAAACTCCGCGGGGGTGCCCTCCAGGCGCAGCACGCCCTTGTAGAGAAAGGCCACGCGGTCGGCGATGGCGAAGATCGACGTGAGGTCGTGTGACACCACCACGCAGGTGACCCCGAGGCGGTCGGCGAGCTCGCGGATCAGGCGGTCCACCCGGCGCGCGGCCACGGGGTCGAGGCTGGTGGTGGGCTCGTCGAAGAGCACGTAGCGGGGGTCGAGGGTGAGCGCGCGGGCGATGGCCACGCGCTTGCGCATCCCGTCGCCGAGCTCGGCGGGGTAGCGGTCGGAGAACGCGTCCATGTGCACCACCGCGAGGCGGCGGCGGGCCTCGGCGAGAGACTCGCGCACGCTCAGGTCGCGGTGCTTGCGCAGCGGCAGCGCGACGTTCTCGGCGCAGGTCATGGAGTCGAACAGCGTGCTGTTCTGAAAGACCATCGCGCACACCTTGCGCACGCGATAGAGCGCCGGGCCGTCGAGGGTGGAGACGTCCTCGCCGTCGAGCAGGATCTGCCCCGCGTCGGGCTTGATCAGCCCGATGAGGTGCTTGATGAGCACGCTCTTGCCCGCGCCCGACGAGCCGATGACGAAGCACACCTCGCCGTCGCGCACCGTCAGGCTCACCCCCGCGAGCACCACCTTCTCGCCGAAGCGCTTGTGAATGCCCCGGAACTCGATCACTACGGAGTGACGTCGAAGGTGAGCTGGTAGCTGAACTCGCCCGCGGGCTCGGTGGAGGCCGAGAGGCCCACGAAGTACTCGCCCGCGGCCGCGGCGCGGGGGAGGGTGAGGGTGGGGCACTGGTCCGTGAGGGTCACGGTGGCCTCGGAGACCCGGGTGGGGGCGGCGGGGTTGCCGCCCATCGCGGGCGTGTCGCTGCGGCCGAGGGTGAGGGTGAGCCCCGGCGGGCAGGTGCCGTTGCGCGGGGTGAGGGTCACCGTGAGGCGCTCGCCGGCCGCGAGGGGGAGCTGAAAGGCGTCTTGATCACACCCGCCGAGGGAGCCGAGCACGGGGAACATCCGCAGGCCGCCCGCAGGGCGCAGCGCGATGGCGTTGGTGTAGTCGTCGTTGGCCACGCCCGACTCGCTGCCCATGGGCGCGTCGAGCACCTTCTGGCACCGCTCGCAGCGCAACCCCGACTGCGGCCGCATGTCGTCGCACGACTCGCCGTGCTGGACCACCCCGTCGCCGCACACCGCGTTCACCGCCGTGACCGTGTAGCGCGCGCCGCCGCGGGTGCGGCTGTCGATGCCCACGAGGTGCACCCCGTCGGTCACCGGGCGAAACGAGAAGTGCTCCCCGCGCCCCGCGCCGCACGCGTCGGCCGCGGCCGCGGCGCTGCACTGCAGCGTGGTGCACGTGGGCAGGACGTACACCGCGGGGTCGGAGGTCGGGTCGAGCACGTCGACGTGGAAATGCCACGTCTCGCCGCGGCGCATCTGCGCGCTGAAGAAGCCCTCGTTGCCCGGCAGGTCGCGGCCCACACACGACGTGAACTCCCGGTACTGATCCCCCATCGTGCTGGTGTCGATGAGCAGGAGCTGCTCGGCGCGGGGCGTGAGGCGCGGCACCGCGTTGAGGTCCTCGCAGCGCTCCGCGAGCGTGAGCGCGCCGCTGGACTGGTACAGCGCAGGGTCGAACACGTCACAAGACGCGCAGAGGGCGAGCGCGGCGAAGGCGCGAAGGAGCTTCATGGACGGAGGTAGGGGTTCGTCTCAAGGGGCGGGGTGGAGGGGGGCGGCCGAACAACCCGCGCGGCGCGAGGCGGCGGCGGGGGCGCGAGGCGAGGCGACGGGGCGGGGGACACGTCCACCGCGGCCACGGCGGCGTCGATCACCGCGGGCGGCGGGGGCGACGCGGGCGTCGGCGCGGGCAGCGCGATCGCCGCGAGGGGCGGCGTCGGCGCAGGCGCGAGGGGCTGCGGCGGCGGCGTCTCCCGCCGCGGGCGCAGCGCCCATCCCGCGAGCGAGAGGGCGACCACGGTGAGCGCCGCGGCGGGGGCGA
>JBILLI010000202.1:0-11065 GCA_044376155.1 Polyangiales bacterium | reverse complement strand
CCCGCTGAATCCCCTCGGCGGTCTCGACCTCGACGGTCCTCGCGTCGATGATCCGGGCGGTGCCCTTGAGCATCTCGGCGCCGTTGCCCTTGAGCAGGCCCTGCACGCCGGTGGTGAGCTTCTTCACGATGCCGTTCTTCCACGACTGCATGGCCGTGGCGTCGACGGTGACCTCGCCGACCTTCACGCCCATCGTGGCGGACTGGTGGCGCGCGCGGTCGGCGAAGTTCGCCGCGGCGATGAGGGCCTTGGACGGGATGCAGCCCCAGTTGAGGCACACGCCGCCCCAGGACTCCTTCTCGATCACCAGGGTCTTCTGCTTGAGCTGCGCGAGGCGGATGCCCGCGACGTAGCCGCCGGGTCCGCCGCCGATCACGATGGCGTCGTAGGTCTTGGTGGTCATTGGGTTCGTCTCCAGATCAGTGTCCCCCGCCGTGCCCCGTTGCGGGCGCGTGGGCGAGGAGGTCGGCGCGCTGTTCGTCCAGGTGCCACGGGCGGGTCGCGTAGACGTCGTCGAAGAGCTGCTCGCGGCGCACGGGCGCGGCGGCCTCGGCGGTGTGGATGGCCGCGGCGATCTCCGCGGTGATCTCCTCCACCGCGCGGGACTCTTCCGCGTCGCCCCAGAGCCCGCGCGCCACGAGGTGACGGCGCATGCGCTCCACGGGGTCCTTCGCGATCCACGCGTCGACCTCGGCCTGGTCGCGGTAGCGCGAGGGGTCATCGCTGCTGCTGTGGGCGCCGATGCGGTAGGTGACGCACTCGATCAGCGTGGCCCCGTCGCCCCGACGCGCGCGGGCCGCGGCCTCGCGCACGGCGACGTACACGGCCAGCGGGTCGTTGCCATCGACGCGAACGCCCGGGATGCCATACGCCACGGCCTTGCTGGCAAAGGTAGGGGCCGCGGTCTGCGCCGACGAGGGCACGCTGATGGCCCAGTGGTTGTTCTGGCAGATCAGCAGCACCGGGACCTTCCACACCCCCGCGAAGTTCGCGGCGTTGTGAAAGTCGGGCTGCGAGGTCGCGCCGTCGCCGAAGAAGCCCACGGCGAGGGCCCCGGTGCGCTGGGCCTTCATCGCGAAGGCGCATCCCACGGCCTGCGGGATCTGCGGCCCGATGCACGAGCCCCAGCTCACCTGGTTCACCGCGCGGCCGCTGTAGTGACTCGGCATCTGCCGGCCCTTCTGCACGTCGGCGCTGTTGCCCCAGCACTGGGCGACGTAGGTGCTCAGCGGAAAGCCCCGCACGAGCATCACGGCGCCCTCGCGGAGCCCCGGGAAGATCCAGTCGTCGGCCTCGAGCGCGAAGGCCGTGGCGATGGGCGTGGCCTCCTGGCCCTTGACCTCGCCGTAGAATCCGATGCGCCCCTGGCGCTGCACGATGAGCATCTTCTCGTCGAGCAGCCGCAGGCGGCGGAGCTCCCGGTACATGCGCCGGAGCACGTCGGCGGGCAGGCCCGGGTCGGTGGCCGGGTCGGCGAGGTCGTCGTCGCGGAGAACCCGCAGGAGGCCGAACATCGGATCGTCGCTGCGCGCGAGCACCTCGGTCATGGCGGCGCGGACGCTAGCAGAGCGAAGGGGGCCGTGTCAGCGGACCGCGCGTGCGCCTTTCTCGCGCGCCCCACACCGCCGTCGCTACCGTGACGCCATGGACGACCCGCCCCCTTCGGATCCGCCCTCGCGCGCCCCCCTCGCGCGGGTCGCGCTGGTGCGCAAGCGCCTGGAGCTCGCCGCGCCCGTGCGGGTGATCGTGGTGGAGGCCCGCGCCGAACGCCGTGCGCCCGCGCGCGCCGCGGTGGCCGGGGGCTCGGTGTGGGTGATGCGACCCGAACACGCCGTGGAGGAGATCCCGCTGGGGGACTGAGGCGTTGCCACGGGCGGGCGATGGCGCCATGGTCCGCGCATGGCAACGCGCAGGGAGCCCCCGCGGCTCGAAGGTCGAAGGGTGATCCTCGGGGTGCTCAGCACCGCAGTGCTGCTCACCGCGGGGGTGGTGCTGACGGCCTATTTCTCCGAGCGCACGGGCATGCGCAACCCCACGCCGGTCAGCGCGGGGCCGGCGCGACGCTGACCAACGCCTCGCGCACCGCCGGGGGCACCGCCACCGGTCGAAATCCCTGCGGATCGATGCACACGTGCACGGTCTGCAGATAGGCGTGGTGCTTCGCGGGGTCTTCTTCGGCCCGCACGCGAAAGCCCAGCGAGAAGCTCGTGGTGCCGAGCTCCACGGCGACGAGCTCGACCACCACGCGGTCGCCGAAGAACAGCGGCGCGCGGTAGGTCGCCTCGACGTGCCGCAGGGGCACGGCCAGCTCACGGCGGCTGAGCATCCCGGGCACGTCGACCCCGCCCGCGGTGAGCTGCGCGAGGTACACCTCGTTGGCCCAGTCGAAATAGCGCGCGAAGAACATCGTGGTGGCGGCGTCGACGTCTTGAAAGCGCACGAGGCGCGGCTCGGCGCGATACACCGTGGTCGCGTCGCGCAGACGGTCGGGCGTGAAGGGCGCGCTCATGGGTGCGTGAGGGTAACACCGCCCGTTGCTCCCCCGCACGGCCCTGGCACAGCGTGGCGCAAACCCCGGTGCAGACGCGCGAAAACGCGCTGGCACGCCTGCTGCTGTAGGCTCTCCCGGAGGCAACACGATGAAGAAGCTGCTCGGGCGCTGGATGATGATGGGGGTCCTCGCGGGGACCGTGAGTGTCTATGCGCCGGTGGCCGACGCGTGCGGCGGGTGCTTCGCGCCGCCCGAGACGGTGCAGGTGGTGACCGACCACCGCATGGTGCTCTCGCTCTCGACGCAGCAGACCACGCTGTGGGACCAGTTCCGGTACAGCGGACGGCCCGCGGAGTTCTCGTGGATCCTCCCCATTCGCTACACCGAGCGCCTGCGCATCGCGACGGCGACCAACGAGTTCATGCAGCTCGTCGACGTCGCCACGGCGCCGCAGGTGTTCGCCCCCACGCGGCCGGTGGCGAGCTGCAACTTCGGCGGCCGCCCCGGATTCGCCGCGTCGGCCGACAGCAGCGCGCCCGAGAGGAACGGCGTGCAGGTGCTCCGCGAGCAGACCGTGGGGCCCTACGAGGTGCGGGTGATTCGCGGCGAGGATCCCATGGCGATGCGCAACTGGCTGCGCGAGAACGGCTTCTCGGTGCCGCCGGCGCTCGACCCCATCGTCGACCACTACACCGCGATGCGCGCGGACTACCTCGCCGTGCGCCTGCGCGCGGGCGAGGGGGTCGACCGCATGGTGCCCATGCGCATCACCATGGAGGGCTACCAGCCCTCGCTCCCGCTGCGGATGATCGCCGCGGGCGTGGCCGACAAGGTGGGCCTCTCGCTGCTGGTGATCGCCACCGGGCGCATGGAGGCGATGAACTTCCCCAACGGCGAGGTGCGCCCGCAGGACCTCGTGTGGGACTGGAACAGCCCCGGCTCCCCCGCGCGTGACTTCCTCGCCGCCTTCGACCGCCTCAACCGCGAGGCCGGGGGACGTCTCTGGCTCACCGAGTCGGCGATGCGGTTCAGCCCAGACTCCCTGGCCTCGCAGCAGTGGCAGATCCCCACGCCCACGACCCCGCCCGCGATGGGCGACCCCACCCTCGCCGACGACCTCCGCGTGGCCTTCGAGGGCCTCGGATCGCAGGCCACGATCACCCGCATGCGCGCGGACCTCCAGGGCCGCATGCTCGACCGCGACCTGCAGCTCTCCGCCAGCGCGCTGGGCACCCGCAGTCGCACGTACAACTACGGCGACGTTCGCAACACCCCGGTGCCCACGTGCAACGGCGCGCCGAACTTCTCCGACGGCGGCATCCGCTGCGCCGCGCAGCCGGGGATGGGCGCCTCGGGCTCCGCGGGACTGCTCTCCCTCGGGGCGCTCGGGCTCTGCGCCGCGATCCTCCGTCGCCGCGCGAAGACCGCGCGCTGATCCCCCTCACCGACCGGCGTCGGCGCCCGCCCACTGCCGGTTGAGCGCATCCACCGCGCCCACCACGTCACCCTGTCCGAACCAGTCGACGTAGACCACCGCCGCGGCGCGGCCGGTCTCTGCGAGGCACTGCTGCGCGCGCTGCACGATGCGCGCGGGGTCGTTGGCCACGCGGGACCGCGCGGCGTCGGGCACCAGCACGCCCATGCCCAGGTCGTTGTAGATGAACTGGTTGAGGTAGTAGATCGCGTTGCCGCCGTTGCCCCGATAGAACCGACACGAGAAGCGCGCGGCGTCGGTGACGTTGTAGTCGGTGTCGACGATGTGGTCCCAGAGGTGGTGCATCCACCCGGGGCGGGACGCGTCGCGGCTGTCGTTGAAGACCACCACGCGGCGGCCCTGCGCGATCATCTCGCGCAGCGTGGGCCACGGCGCTTTCGCGGGGAGCGCGTAGAGGTACGGGTCGAGGCCCGCGGCGGTGAACACCGCGGCGACGCGCGCGGGGGTGACCGCGCTCTCGAGGTAGAGCGACACCACCTCGCGGGGGTTCGCGTCGAGGAAGGACTTCACGTCGCGCAGGATCCCGTCGAGGGGCTCGGTGCCCAGGCGCCCGCGCAGGTCGGTGTTGTGCGTGACGTAGACCCGGTCGGCCTCCTTCGGGTCGGTGCCGTAGTACGGGCACGGCCGCAGCCCGAGACCGCGAATGCCCGCGCGGAGCTGCGCGGGGATGGGCGCGTCTTGATTGGGGAAGAGGTACCGCACGGGCCCGCCCGCGGCGTAGCTGTAGGCGTTGTGCGTGGCCGCGATGGCGACGCGGTCGTAGGTGCGGTCGCAGTTGATCCGCAGGCCGTTGCACCCCTCGGGCTCGCCAGGGCGCGAGGGCGCGTCCGTGAGGTCGGCGGTCGGCACGTCGCGCGCGACGACGTCCGACACCGCGGCATCGAGGGACGCGTCGGGCGCGGCATCGACGCCCGCGGGCGAAGACCCGCACGCCGAGAGCATCGAGACGAACATCCAGCAGGCGCCGCGCCGTGCGTTCATTCACCAGATTGTAACGCAGATGTTGCGCGCGGGGCCGCGTTGACGGCGCGCGCGGCGCGTGGGCTCATCCCCGCCCACGGACATGACAGACCCCACCCCCCACTTCGACGTGCTCATCGTGGGCGCCGGCCTCTCGGGCATCGGCGCGGCGTGCCACCTCCAGCGCGCGCTCCCCGAGGTCACCTACGCCATCGTCGAGTCGCGCGACCGCCTCGGCGGCACCTGGGACCTGTTCCGTTACCCCGGGATTCGTTCGGACTCGGACATGTACACCCTGGGCTACTCGTTTCGCCCGTGGACGCAGCCCAAGGCCATCGCCGACGGCCCGTCGATCCTCGCGTACATCGAAGACACCGCGCGCGAGTACGACGTGCTGCGGCACATTCGCTTCGGGCTGCGGGTGGAGCGCGCGAGCTGGTCGACCGAGCACGCGCGGTGGACCGTCACCCTGCGCGACGTCGCCACGGGCGAGACCCGCGAGATGACCTGCGGCTTCTTCTACGGCTGCACGGGCTACTACGACTACGAGTCGGGCTACACCCCCGAGCTCCCCGGCCGCGCGCGCTTTCAGGGCACCGTGGTGCACCCGCAGCAGTGGACCGACGACATCGAGTACGACCAGAAGCGCGTGGTGGTCATCGGCAGCGGCGCCACCGCGGTGACCCTCGTGCCCGAGCTCGCGAAGCGCGCGGCGCACGTCACGATGCTCCAGCGCACGCCGACCTACGTGGTGAACGGCCCGCTCAAGGACCCCGTGGCCGAGGCGCTGCGCGGCAAGGTCTCCGAGAAGGCGGCCTACTCCGTCGTGCGCGCGAAGAACGTGCTCCGCGGGATGTTCTTCTACGGCATGTCCCGTCGCTTCCCCGACAGGGTGAAGCGCTTCCTCGTGGGCGAGGTCGAGAAGGAGCTCGGGGCCGAAGGCGCGCAAAACTTCTCCCCGAGCTACAAGCCCTGGGACCAGCGCGTGTGCTTCGTGCCCGACGGCGACCTCTTCGAGGCCCTGCGCAGCGGCCGCGCCTCGGTCGAGAACGGCGTCATCGACACCTTCACCGAGACGGGCCTGCGCCTCGTCGACGGGCGCGAGATCGACGCCGACCTCGTGGTCACCGCCACCGGGCTCAAGCTCAAGTTCCTCGGCGGCGCGACGCTCTCCGTGGACGGCCGCGAGGTGGTCCCCTCCGAGACCCTGGTCTACCGGGGGATGATGTTCAGCGACGTGCCCAACCTCGCCATCGCCGTGGGCTACACCAACGCGTCGTGGACGCTGAAGTGTGACCTCACCAGCGAGTTCGTCTGCCGCGTGGTCGCGCACATGCGCCGCCACGGCCACCGTCGGTGTGTACCGCACAACGAAGACCCCGCGGTGACCCCCATGCCCCTGCTGGACTTCACGTCGGGCTACGTGCTGCGCGACGTTCATCGCTTCCCGCGGCAGGGCTCGCGCATCCCTTGGCGCGTGTACCAGAACTACGCACTCGACCGGGTGATGCTCCGCCACGCGCCGCTCAACGACGGCGCGCTGCGCTTCTCGTAGGGGACGGCGAGGCAGACACGGCGCGGGGAACGCCCCTCGCTCAGCCCGCGGGCAGCCCCGCCCGCAGCTCGCGGTCGACCCGGGCGTCGAACTCGCGCAGGGTCTCGCGCACCGCGGGCGATGACAGCGCGTCGCGCACGCGGTCGCTCTCGCGCTCCAGGGTGTCATCGCCGCCGGCCGGCAGCGCCCCGGGCGTCGCGGCGGCGCCCTGCCCGCGCAGCCCCCGCAGCCGCCGCAGCGCCGCGGGGATCACCGACGCCAGCGGCACCTTCGCCGCCAGCAGCGCGCGCTGCAGGAGCGTGAGGTCGGTGCCCTCAAACGCACGGTCGAACGCGCCGCGCACCCGCAGCGCCGCGGCCTCGGGCGCGTCGCCCCGCAGCAACCCCGCGTCGAGGGCGCGGTCGACCACGCGCGCGAGGAGCAAGACCTCGAGCACGTCGCGCACGAGGTTGCGCACGCCGAACACCAGCGCCGCGACCTTGCGCACCGGGAACAGCACCACCGCCAGCGGCAGCCGCAGCAGCGCCCCGAGGCACCCCCGCAGCATCCCGCGGCTGTCTTCGCCGAGCGGCGCGAGCTGCGACAGCGAGAGGTTCACCCCGCGCTTCGACACCACCCGCGCCACCGCCCAGGTCGCGAGCTGCGCCCGCGCCACGTCGTCGAGCAGCGGCACGGGAACGAAGCGCGCGGCGAAATAGAGCAGCGCGACGAGCACGCGCTCGCGCGAGGCGTCGAGGATCGGAGGGTCTGCGGGGTCCACCGCGGGAGAAGATACCCGCGAGTACCCGGCGCACCAACGCGAGGGCGCGCCGCGCGCCGCGGCTGGTAGAAGTTTGAGCCCGCGGTCGGCGCCCCGCGGTGCGTGCCATGGTCCCGCGCGAACATGGATGTGTCTCGCCTCGCGCTCTCGCAGCCCATCCCACGGCTGCTCGTCGAAGTGTACGGGTTCATCGCGGTCTGCAGCGCCGTCACCCTGCTGCACCCCGCGCTGCGCCGCCCCGAGAAGCGCGCGGTGCGACAGGCGGTGAACTCCTGGTGGCCGCCCGCGCTCCTCAGCGGCGCGGCGGTGCTGCTCGGCGCGGCCGCGGCGGTGCCCCTCTTCGCGGCCATGAGCGCGTGGGCCCTCACCGAGCTCCTGCGCGTGCTCCCCGCGGCCGACCGCCCGCGCGGCACCACGACCCTCGCCTACGGCGCCGTCCCCGTGCACTACGTCGCGCTGCTCAGCGGCGACGCCGACCTCGCGGGGGGCACGGCCCTCTTCGCCTGGCTCTTCCTCGCGATGCCCCTCGCGCGCGCGCTGCGGCACGGCCCCGACGGGGTCCTCGGCGGCGCGGCGCGGGTGGGCCTCGCGGCCGCGCTCACGGTCTTCGCGCTGGGCTTCGTCGCGCGGACCTTTCTGCTCCCGACGCGCGTAGGCCCTTGCGGCGCAGCGGGATTCGCCGCGGTGCTGCTGCTCTCGGTGATGGCCAACGACGCCAGCCAGTATCTGTTCGGCAAGCTGTTCGGGCGCACCGCCCTCGCGCCGGTGATCTCGCCCCGCAAGACCTGGGAGGGCTTCGCCGGCGGCGTCGCGGTGACCGCCCTGGTGACCGCCGGCGCCGCGCCGGCCATCACGGGCCTCGGCCGCGCGGAGTCGGCCCTCGTCGGCGCGCTCCTCGCGTCCCTCGGGCTGCTCGGCGATCTGCTGGTCTCCGCCGTCAAGCGCGACCTCGGCGTGAAGGACACGGGCGCCGTGCTCCCCGGTCAGGGAGGCGTGCTCGACCGCATGGACAGCCTCCTGCTCGCCGCGCCGGCGTTCTTCTTCTACGCGCAGGCCCGCTGCCCGTGAGCGTCCTCGTGCGGTGGTTCCCTGTCGCGCGGAACCTCAACCTCCCCTGCGCGTTCACCCTGCTCAACGCGGCGCTCGGCGCGCTCGGCATCGCCCTCGCGGCGCAGCGGTGTCCCCGCGCGGCGCTCACCTGCGGCGCGCTCGCGATCCCCTGCGACATCGTCGACGGGTGGCTCGCGCGGCGCCGACACGAGAGCTCCCCCTTCGGCGCGCAGCTCGACAGCCTCGCCGACGCGACGTCCTTCGTGCTCCTCCCCGCGGCGCTCGCGCTGAGCCTCGACGCGTCACCGTGGACCGCCCTCGCCGCCGCGGCCTGGGTCCTCGCGGGGCTCCTGCGCCTCGCGCGCTTCGCCGTCGTCGGCACCGTCGGCAGCGGCGCCGTGGAGCGCTTCGAGGGCGTGCCCACGGCCTTCGCCGCCGCGGCCTTCGCGCCCGTCGCCGCCGCCGCGCTGTGGCTCTCCGCGCCGCGCCGCGGCGTCGTGATCGCCGCGTACCTCGCCCTCGCGGCCCCGGCGATGGTCTCGGCGCTGCCCTTCCCCAAGCGCGGACCGCTCCACCGCGCGATGTGGGTCGTGGTCCCCCTCGCGGTGCTGCTGGCGTGGTGCGCGCCGTGAGCGACGCGGGCTTCGAGGCGCTCCGCCGCGAGGTCGAGCGCGCGGGGTGCTTCACGCCGCGGCCCCTGCGCGCCGTCGCGAGCTTCGCGCTGCACGTCGCGGTCAGCGCCGCGCTCTTCGCCGCGAGCGCGCGCGCCTCGGGCGTCGGTGCGGTCGGGCTCTTCGTCGCCGCCTCGCTGCTCTTCTACCGCATCGGGTGGCTCATGCACGACGCCGCGCACGGCGGGGTCTTTCGCCGCCCCGCGTGGGACCGCGCCTTCGCGGCCCTCACCGCGGGCGCGCTGGGCGAGTTCCCCTCGGGCTGGCGCTACGGCCACAACCGCCACCACGCCGCGCCCAACGTCCGCGGGCGAGACCTGGACCAGTCCGAGCGCTGGGACCCCGCGCGTCGCTACCGCACCCGCGCCGGCGCCTTCGTGGGGGTGCTCCTGCTCAGCCGCTTTCGCGGGCGATACCTCCCGAAGACCCTGCTCCTCCTCGGACTCCGCGATGGGTACTACTGCTTCACGCACCACCGCCGGCGCTTCGCGGCAGAGCTCGTGGGCGTGTGCGCGGGCCTCGGCGCGCAGCTCCTCGGGTTCGCGTGGTGCTTCGGCGCGTGGGCGCTCCCGCTGCTGCTCGCGCACACCGCCCTCGGGATGCTCTACCTGAACACGGCCTTCGCCGGGAACCACTACGACCTCGAGTCCTTCGACGAGGACGCCGCCGCGGCGATCCCCTTCGCCGACCTGCAGGTTCGCACCACGCGCAACTACGCGGGCGGCGCCCTCGCGCGCTTCGTCTTCGGCGGCCTCGAGCACCAGATCGAGCACCACCTGTTCCCCGCGATGCCCCGGCACGGACTCCGCAGCGCGGCGCCGCGGGTGCAAGCGTTCTGCGTGGCGCGAGGGCTCCCGTACCGCACGGAGCCCTTCGCGCGCTGCATCGACGCCGTGCTGCGCTTTCACCTGCGCCGCGAGGTCACCCCCACGTAGTCACCGCCGCCGCGAACGGACCTGCACCGGCGCCGACGCCCCCCGCGGGAAGGACCACACCTCCGTGCGCGGCGCCTCGCCCGGGCTCTCACCCGTGAAGTACGCGCCGTCGACGACGAGCTCGGGTCGGCCGTCTCCGTCGGTGTCGCGCGCCGTGAGGGTGCGCGGGAACTCCAGCGAGAAGGTGCCGCTGGCGACCACCGCGCCGCGGACGTCGAGGCGCGCCCACCCCACGCAGGGCTCGGCGTTGTTGCAGGTGAGCATCACGGCGACGATGCGCTCCCCGTCGCGATGGATCCACGTCGTGAGGTCATGCGCGGGGCGCACGCGCTCGGGCATGGCCGCGGTGATCGCCGCGAGCGTGGCGTCGACGGGCGGATCGGCGACAGCGGCGGGGGCGACGACACACACGGCGAGGGCGAGGGCGAGACGCATCGGTGAACGATACGCCGCCCGCGCGCCGCGACGTCGCCAGGTGCAGACTCCGCGCGACAACCGTGGCCACTTCGCGACACCGCCGCGTGGACCTTCGCCGCGGTCGTGCGCGCTGGCAACTCGCTTGCAGCCGTGACCACACTCCCTGACGTCCTGCGAGGTCCCGATGCCGACGCTCCGCTTCACCACGCTCCTCGCGCCGCTCCTGCTCGGGTGCGGCGCCACACCGACGCTCATCGATGCGGGCACCGACGCGCCCGCGGTCCCCGACGTGCCCGTGATCACCGACGTGCCCGTGATCCCCGACACGCCCGTGAGCTGCGCGGTGACGGGGGTTCGGGTGGAGCGTGACGTGCGCTACACGAACACGCCGGGCGTCGCGGCCCGGCTGCAGAGCCTCGACCTCTACCAGCCCACGCGCACCGCGGGATGCGCGCCGACCCCGGTGCTGATCTGGGTGCACGGCGGGGGATGGCAGACCGGCGACAAGGCCAACCAGATGCGCGACAAGATCCCCTGGGCGACGGGGCGCTCGTGGCTGTTGGTGAGCGTGAACTACCGCCTCTCCCCCCCGGCGCCGTCGAGCCTCGGCGCGCTGACGCCGGGGCGGGTGATGTACCCGACGCACAACGACGACGTCACCGCCGCGGTCCAGTGGGTCCGCGCCCACGCCGCGGAGTACGGCGGCGACCCGAGCCACATCTCCCTCCTGG
>JBILLI010000898.1:0-2956 GCA_044376155.1 Polyangiales bacterium | reverse complement strand
TCGTGGTGAAAGATCGCGAGCCGTCGGGCCCCCGCGGCGCGGCAGAGGCGCACGCCCTGCTGCCACGTCGAGTGTCCCCAGCCCCGGTGCGCGTCGAGCTCGCGGTCTTCGTAGGTGCAGTCGTAGATCACCAGGTCGGCGCGGTCGATGAGCGCGAGCACGGCGGGGTCGAGCACCCCCGGGGTGTGCTCCACGTCGGTCACGTAGCAGACCGCGAGGCCGCGGTGCTCGACGCGGTATCCCGTGGCGCCGTCGGGGTGGTGCAGCGGCGCGGTGGTCACGCGCAGATCGCCGGGCAGGGTGAGGGCGCTCTCCGCCGTGAGGTCGTCGAAGCGCAGCGTCGCGCGGAGGTTCTCGAGGGCGACGGGGAAGAGCGGCCGGGTCATCTGCCCCGACAGCGCGTCGCGCACGCCGCCGTGATCACTGCGGCCGCCGCGCACGTGCAGGGTGAACCCCGGGTCGTACGCGAGGTTGAGGAAGGGGAAGCCGCAGATGTGATCCCAGTGCGCGTGGGAGAGGAAGAGGTGCGCCTCGCGGGTGCCCCGGCGATGGAGGGAGCGGCCGAGCGCGCGAATCCCCGTGCCCGCGTCGAAGATCACCGTCGTGCCGCCCGCGCGCAGCTCCACGCAGCTCGTGTTGCCGCCGTAGCGCGCGAAGGCCCGACCCGGGCACGAAACACTCCCGCGAACGCCCCAGAACACCACGTCCATCCAGGTGTTCCTGTGATCAATTTGCAATTGCATCAAAGATGCAATAACACGCCCGGCCCATGGACACGAAGGATTTGCGACTGCCGGTGACGGTGCTCTCGGGCTTTCTGGGGGCGGGCAAGACGACGCTGCTGAACCACGTGCTGAACAACCGCGAGGGTCGGCGGGTGGCGGTGATCGTGAACGACATGAGCGAGGTGAACATCGACGCGCAGCTCGTGCAGCGCGGGGGCGCGTCCCTCGACCGCACGCAGGAGAAGCTGGTGGAGATGTCGAACGGCTGCATCTGCTGCACGCTGCGCGAGGACCTGCTGGTGGAGGTCGCGCGCCTCGCGCGGGAGGGGCGCTTCGACACCCTGCTCATCGAGAGCACGGGGATCTCCGAGCCCATGCCCGTCGCGGCGACGTTCACGTTCCGTGACGAGGAGGGCAAGAGCCTCGCGGACGTGGCGCGGCTCGACACCATGGTCACGGTGGTCGACGCGAAGAACTTCCTTCGGGAGTACGCCAGCGCCGAGAGCCTCTCGACGCGGGGCGTGGGCCTCGGGGCCGACGACACCCGCACGGTGGTGGACCTGCTCATCGAGCAGGTGGAGTTCGCCAACGTGCTGGTGCTCTCGAAGTGCGACCTCGTCTCGTCCGCGGAGCTCGGACGTCTCGAGGGCATCCTCCGCCACCTCAACCCCGCGGCGTCCATCGTGCACGCGACGAACGGCGCGGTGCTGCTCTCCGACGTCCTCGACACCGGCCGCTTCGACGCCGACGCGGCCGCGCAGATGCCCGGGTGGCAGCGCGAGCTCGAAGGGATCCACACCCCCGAGACCGAGGCCTACGGGATCAAGAGCTTCGTCTACCGCGCGCGCTGGCCCCTGCACCCCGAGCGCTTCTGGGCGATGATCAACAGCGAGTGGTCGGGGGTGGTGCGCTCCAAGGGCTTCTTCTGGCTGGCCACGCGCATGCGCGAGGTGGGCTCGTGGTCGCAAGCGGGCGCGGCGTGCCGCACGTCTCGCGCGGGCTTCTGGTGGGCCGCGGTGCCCGACACCCACTGGCCGCAGGACGACGCCGGCCGCGCCGACATCGCGAAGATGATCGAGGGACCGTGGGGTGATCGGCGGCAAGAGCTGGTGTTCATCGGCATCGGGATGGACGAGGGTGACCTCCGCGCGCGCCTCGATCGCTGCCTGCTCACCGAGGCCGAGCTCGCGCTGGGGCCCGAGGGCTGGGCGCGGTTCACCGATCCCTTCGCGCGGTGGGACACCGACGACGCCGCGTAGGCGCTCAGCGCACGCGGTCGACCACGGTGACCGCGCGGCGATCGTCGGCCGTCGCGCCGCGCGCGCCCTCCGCGCGGACCGAGAGCGTGAGCGTCTGTCCCACGAGCGCGTTGCCGTCGCGCACGTCGAGCACCGCGCGGTCACCCACCCGCACGAAGCCCTCCCCCTCGGGCACCACCCGCCGCGCGTTGAGCTGCACCACGCCCGGGAACTGAACCTCCATCCCCGCCGCGTTGGTCACCGCGTAGCGCAGGCGCATCCCCTCGGGGTCGCCGCCGTGCACCCGCGCCGCGAGGTCGAAGTGCCAGCCCCCCTGCGGACCGAACACCAGCTCGATCTCCGCCCCCTCCGCGGGCAGCACGCGATAGCGCGTGAGCCCTTCACCCAGCTCCACCCGCAGCGGGACCGTGACCACGTCCGACGCGTCGACCCGCACCATCGCGTCGTCGGGGGCCATCACCGACGGCGCGCCCGCGCAACCCCACACCACACCGATCCACCACCACGCCCGCACGTTCGGATCATCCTGCAAGTGAGTTGCAAATGCAATCTGTCCTCTGGCACCTTCGCGGGGTGCGGAGCTTGATCGGGTTGCTTGGGTTGCTCGCGGGGTGTGGCGCGCCGGTGATGGAGGCCGCGGACGCGGGCGCGGCGCGCGATGTCTCGGTGGCGCGCGAGGTTCGGGTTCGGCTGCCGTCGTCGTGGGACCGCGACGCGCTCGCGGGGGTGCGGGTGACGCTGCGGCAGGGGGCGCAGACGCTCGCGGCGGAGACCGACGGCGAGGGCCTCGCGCGCTTTCCGACGGCCACGGGCGCGTGGCAGGTGGAGGCGACGCGGGAGGTCACCGCGGAGGAGGCCCGCGCGCTCACGGGCCACGCCCGCGCGGTCTCGCTGCGCGCCGCGGGGACGCTCACGGAGGGGGCGCTCTCCCTCACGCTCCAGGGCCCGGCGCTGGGCGGGCTGATCATTCGG
>JBILLI010000897.1:0-2959 GCA_044376155.1 Polyangiales bacterium | reverse complement strand
TCGGCGAGGACCCGGCCGGTGAGGGGCTGAAACGGATCCACGAAGCGCTCGACCGAGGCGACGACCTCACGCGAAACGCCCATGGCATCGGCGTTGTGTACGGCTCGCTCGCCCCAGCATGCCTCCCCGCGCTGTTCGACGCGTTCCGGGGTCGCGGCACTAAAGAGGTACGGAAGGCGATCCTGAGCGAGATCTCCGCGCGCCAGTCCGCCAACCCGACGATCGTCGCCGAGGCCCGCGCGGCGCTCGGCTAACGCGTCCAGCCGTGGCGCCCGGGTCCGTCGAATCGTAGCCCACCCCCCCCTCTGCGCGGGAGCACGGCCCCGCTCCCGCACGCCGTCGATGGGCTTGACCGGCGCACGACGGCCGATGCAGCACAACGGGCTGCACGGCCGACCTCACCGGCGGCGTCGGGCAAGGGGCGGACGGAGCCCTCGCCGGGTCACGACGGTAACTGGGGGTGCGCCAGCAACCGCGCGATCAACCGCCGCTGCACGTCGGCCGGCAGCGCACGGAGGGAATACTCGAAGTCCTCCGCCCGCACGGCCGGCGTAAGCCTCAACACCACGTCGAGCGCCGCATCCGGCGTCCGCCCGAACCGCACCAGCTCGGCATAGGCCTGCGCGCCAGCATCCGGATTATTCGCCAAGATCTCTGTCAGTTGCGCGTCGACCCATTCGCGGTCACGCTTCCACAGCAAGTAGAGGAGTCCAAACGCCCCGCCAGGGCGCACGACATGCGCCCTCGCCAACGCGACCACCGCCGGGCGCGGCGGGTCCGAAAACGTCAGCGCAGCCTTGAGCGCCAGCGTCCGCACGGTGTGTCCGACACCCCCGGGAATGCTCGACGGCACTTCGGGAAACTGCTCCGGCGATGCCAACAACCGGTCGATCCACCCCTCGGCGTCCGTCATCCCGGGATGCGCCGCGAACAGTCGCACCAACACACACACCGCGTCGAAGCCACGGTCGACCGAGCGCGCCGCCGCCGCCCCAAATTCCGCCTCGTTCCCCGCGACGACGCATCGCTGGTACAGTCGTTCGGTCGGATCGAGCGCGGTGCGGTCCTCCGCGCGCTCCGGCCCCGAGAGCGCAACCGCGAGGGCGTCATCGATGTTCACGTTTCCTCCGAGACGGCGGCCGGGAAGCGCGCCAACGCCGCCAACCGGTCCGGGTGGCTCGAATACTCGAACACCGACCGGGCCTCCGCAGGGGTGAGGTCGCCGCTCGCGATCAACCGGACGGCGGCCGGTACCGCCTCCCGCGTCCGATTGTACACCAGCGCCTCGAGCACGCGCCGCGGCGCGTTCGGGGCGGTCGCCGCGACGAACGGTGCGTTTCGCGCGAGCCATCCGCTGTCGATACGCGCGACCGCCGGCAACACATGCACGGCCACCGGAGACACCGCGACGCGAGACAGCAGGAACTTCCTTGCCGCCGGGTCGACGGGCTGGCCGTTGCGTTTCACGATCTCAGCCCGATGACCGAGGGCCACCGCGAACGCGACCTCGACCGAGGCCCCCGACGACGGATCCCTCGCCTCCATCAGGTCGCGTCGGGTTTCGAGCACCGAGCGGATCCGAGCTGCCGCTGGACTCGTCGGCACACGACGCGCATAGTCGGCAGCCCGAACCCGGACGAGGGGCGACGCATCGACCAGCAGCGCGGCGATGGCTTCATTGAGGTCATCCGAAACCACCGAATCGCCAAACACACCGACCAGCCGGGCCAGCAACGCCTCCGGGAACTGCCGGTCGCGCGGACGCGCCTCGGCGGGCGCGCCGTCGGCGAGGATCGCCCGCGCCACGTCCAACGCGATGAACCCCCGATCGAGCATGACGCCGTGCCCGCGCCACGGCAAGGTCGGCTCCGGGTGCCCCGAGCAGGTCCACGGCGGCATGAAGCCGTCGTCGGTTGGCGCATCCACCGTCCGCGCTGCCCCAACCGCCATCGACGTACACTGACAAAACCACGTTCGATGGGCGCTATCGGTTACCGGCGGGTTCGGTTCGGCGTACGACGCCGCGACATCACGCCCGACGAGGAGGCCGCGCACCCACCGAACGCGGGCGCCGCACCGTTCACACACGAGCGCGGTGCACCCAACCACCTCGGACAGCCCGCGATGCCACCCCTCGGCCGGGTCGGACGGGATGAACCCGTCCGCAGGCACCATTACGCCGCCGTGGTCGCAAAAGTGCATGTCCTACGCAACCACGCCGCGCGACTGCGCCGACGCCGGCGGGTTCAGGCCGGTGATTTCAGAGGGGGTGAGCGGCGCAATCGAGTCATAGCTGCCCGCCGTGTACGGCACCCAACTCGACGCCGCCGTCGCGATCTCGTGGAACGAGTGCGCGTTGATGGGGATGAGATAGCCGATCGCGGCGAACCGGACGTGACTCGCGGGCGCTGCGCCCCCGAGCATGACGTTCGCCTGCATGAGCCGCGCGGTCGTACCGGAGATTCCGCCTGCGAGCGGCATACTCATCTGGCGCGCCAGTTGGACCCACTTGTCACGCTCGTTGAGGAACCACACCTTCGCGACTTCGACCCACGGCAGATACTCCGAGCCGTTCGAGAGTGTCAACGCCTGCTCACGCTCGTTGAGCTCCACGGTGTTCGCGTCCCGCCGGGTCGTGCTCAGCGCCTCCGGCTTCGACGGCGCAACGCGCTGAATACGGCTGTTGCCCTTATTCTTCAGCTCAGCGGAGCCATTCGAGCCCGACGTGACCTGATCCCCGGCGATCGGCTGGGAGGAGCTGATCACGCCATTGACCTCGGTCGCTCCTGGAGTCGACGAGACGACCTCGTCGCGCCGCGACATCAGCGCCGACATGTTGTTACCGAGCACGTCTGTTGAGGTCGGTGTGCACCGACTCGCCGATGGTCATCGCGAGCGTGGCGACTCCTTGTTGTGCGCATGATGGACATCGCGTTGGAGGCCACCCTCGCGGCAACTC
>JBILLI010001024.1:0-2963 GCA_044376155.1 Polyangiales bacterium | reverse complement strand
GTGTCGTGCACGAGGCTCTCGCTCCCCTCCTCGCGCACCCACGCGAGGCGGCGGCCGTGCTCGCCGAAGGCCGCGAGCTCGTCGAAGGCGCTCGTGCCGGTGAAGTCGAGCAGGACCTCGGCCTCGACGCCCCCCGGCGCGCGCAGCGTGGCGCGCACGGTCTCGGGCCGCGACGCGCCCCGGGCGTCCACCCGGAGCACCTCGGGGGCGCAGGTCCCGGTCACCACGCCGAGCAGGTACACCGCGTGGTAGAGCACCTGGTACAGCGCGTCGCGGGACCACGTCGACGGCGCCTCCACCCCGCCGCTCACGAAGCGCTTCGTGACCCGCGCGCGGAGCACCCGCCCGAAGCCACCGAGCGCGTCCTTCAGCGCCCGCACACCCGGGGAGAACACCATCGCGTGCGCGGGCATCACCACCCCGCGCGCCCCCATCGCCACCATCGCCTCGGCCTGCGCGGCGGTGAACGCCAGGGGCTTCTCCACCAGGCACGGGATCCCCCGCGCCGCGCACATCTCCGCGAGCTCGTGGTGCGCCAGCGTCGCCGACGCGATCACCGCCGCGTCGGGCTTCACCGCGTCGAGCATCGCCCCCGCGTCGGACTCGCGCGTCACCCCCGCGAACATCCCCGGGTCGCGCTCCAGCAGGTGCGGCGACGCCACCCCCACGAGAGACATCCCCGGCACCTGCGCCAGCGCCCGCGCGAGCCGCTGCGCGTGGCCGCCGCTGCCCAGCAGCGCCACCCGCAGGGTGCGGGCGGGCGCGACCAGCGGCAACCTCCGGGGCGAGCGCGGCAGCGGCGGCTCCGCGGGCAGCGGCGGGTCCTCGCGCGGCTCTCCCCGCAGGGCGGGGTGCGCCTCGTCGAAGCGCGTCGGCGCGCGGTGCGAGGCGATCTCTCGGGCCTCCTCCGCGGTCAGCCGCGCCCCGGGCACGGGGACGAGCTCGTCGAAGCCGAAGCGCGCGGCGTAGGGGCGCCAGAGCCCCACGCACTGCGGCGAGAACCTGCACCCGTCGCACCCCGGCCCGCGGACCTTCTGCGGCGCGTCGTCGGCGTGGGCCTGCGGAGACATCTCCACGAAATCGCTCCACGCCGTGAACTCGCCGAGGAAGCACGGCGGGATCCCCTGTCGCGACCCGAGGATGAAGGGGCTCTCGCGCTCCACCAGCAGCCGCATGGCGCGGCGCAGGTACGGGATCACCTCGGAGATCCGCGGCACCAGCGCGAGGTTCTCCAGCGCGCGGTACTGCGGGGTCACGAACGCGAAGGAGATCGCCACGGCCCCCTTCCAGCGCGCGCTGATGAAGTCCGCGAAGCGCGGGAGGTAGGGGTAATTCACCGCGGTGATCACGTGGTTCACCGACACCTCGACGCCCCCCGCGAGCATCTCGTCGATGCAGCGCACGGTCTTGTCGAAGTCCCCGATCTTCGCCGTCGCCCGACGCGACAGCGCCTCGTCGTGCGCGTGCAGGGAGACGAAGGCCTTGGTGAGCCCCGCCTCGATCAGCGGGCGGACCTTCTCCCGCGTGTCGAGCAGCGCGCCGTTGGTCACCAGCTCCACGGCCTTCACCCCGAGGCGCGACGCCACGCGGATGTAGTGCACGAGGTCCTTGGAGAGCGCCGGCTCGCCCCCGGAGAACGAGATGTGCCGCACCCCCGAGCGCGCCATCCGCGCGATGCGCCGGTACATCTCCTCGGGGCGCTTGAACACGTTCTCCGTGGTCTCGTTGGCGCTGCAGAAGGGGCAGTCCTGGTTGCAGTGCACCGTGGGGCGCAGCACCCGGTTGATCACCATCGACGCCGAGCGGCGCTGCGCGTCGGTCCACTCGCGGCGCGGCGTGGTGCGCTGCTCGAAGAGACGTCTCGGCTTCACCGCAAAGGGCGCGAGGTCCGCCTCCCCGTGCGCCGCGCGGTAGGCGTCGGTCACCCCGAGGCAGTGGTCGCGCACCGCGCAGCCCGCGCACGCCGCCCCGAGCGCGCTCCCCGGCCGGCGCGACACCTTGCGCGTGGGGTTGATGCGGTAGACCCGCTGGAGGTCATCGTCGTGGCCGAGCGCGCACAGCGGCACGCCGTCGAACTCGTGCAGCGCCACGGGCACCTTGCGCGCCTCGCACCACGCGATCGCCGCGCGCAGCGACGCGCGCACGTCGCCCCACCGCGGCGGCGCGATCACCGCCGGCACCGCCCGCGTCGGGACGTAGAACCGCGCCCCCGCGAGCGAGGGCACCGCGCGGTGCGCGAGCTCCAACACCGCGGTGAGGTCCTGCAGCTTCACCGGCAGCAGCGGGGCCTCCACCGACACCGAAACCCCTGCGGCGCTGAGCGATCGCATCGCCCGCAGCGCGTCCACGAGCGCCCCCGGGCGCCCCGCCACGCGGTCGTGCACCGCGCTCACCGACGAGAACAGCGGAACGATCACCCCCCGCACGCCCCGCGCGTGCAGGTCCACCGCGGCGTCGAGGGAGACGTAGCGGTCCCCCGGGGTGCGCAGCCACACCTCGTCCCAGCGCGCCCCCGCGGCGGTCTCCAGCACCCGCGCGAAGTACGGCGAGCTCGGCGCGTTGCCGCGCAGCACGAGGCGCCCGCCGCCGCCCCGCACGGCGAAGGGCACCCCCTGCGCGTCGGCCGGGCTCGCGCCGTCGTGGCAGTCACACACCGTGCAGCGCTGGTCGCAATCACCGCCCAGCGTCACGTGGGTCATCGCGTTCGCCATGCGGGCCTCTACCCCACCCCGAAGAGAAACAACCGCCCCAGCCACGGCGCGCCGCGGTCCAGCGAGGCCACCACCCTGCCCCCCGCGAAGACCTCCAGCCGCCCGTCCCCCAGCCGCACCCCGTCCCCCAGCGAGAGCGCCGACCCGAGGGCCGCCTCGAAGCGCGTCGACACCGCCCGACCCTCGCCCTCCGCGTGCGCCACGCCCCCGAGCGCGCGGGCGTACCGCAGCACGTCGCCCTCCACGCGACCG
>JBILLI010000201.1:0-11099 GCA_044376155.1 Polyangiales bacterium | reverse complement strand
GGGCGCGACCACGGTGGTGCCGCTCTCGCAGCTCACCCCCGCGCTCGCCGCACAGTCCTCGGGCGCGTCGGTCTACGAGGGCTCGCTCCCGCGCTTCGAGCGTCTGGGGCGCGCGCCCCTCGACCGTGTGGGCTTCACGCTGCAGAGCGCGGCCATCGCGGGGGAGATCCCGGGGTCGTCCGCGGGCACGACGGCGTGGGCCTTCGGGGGGCGCGCGTTTCTGGGTGGGTTCCCCCTCGCGCAGCTCGGCGTGGGGGTGCTCGCCGACGTGGCCACCAGCGGCCCCGAGACCCTCGTGCGAGCGGGCGTCGAGGCGCAGGTGATGCCGCTGCTGTGGGTCGGCGCCTTCGCGGGGGGCGGCTATGCCGTGGCCCACCGCGCCGCCCCCACGCGCTCGGACGGCGCGCCGTGGTTCCACGCAGGGCTGCAGCTTGAGCTCCCCTGGACCACGCGGCTCAGCGTGCAGGCCCGCGCGGGCGCGCAGTGGACGGGGCTCGGAGCCGGTGGGGTGTGGGGGCCGGGCTTCTCGCTCGGGCTCGCGATCTACTGAACGGATCAGCGGCGCAGGCGTTCGAGGAGGACCGGGATCGCGCGGGCGGCGGCAGAGCGCTCCCCGTCCCAGGCCACCTCGCGGCGCAGCACGCGCATCGTCGCGAGGTCGACGACCATGGCGGTGTCGCGATCACCCCACGCGCGGTTCGTCGCGGTGCCCATCCCCGGCGCGTCGATGACCGTGGTGAAGGGCACCTGAAAGCGGTTGATCCACGCCTCCAGGGCGCTGCGGCTCGCGGGGTTCACGTACCCGTTCGACGCGAGGACCATCACGATCACCCCCCCTGCGTCGACGATCTCTCGGGCTTGCGCGACCAGATCACGGGTCGCGTACTGACAGCCCGCTCAAAGGAACTCGGAGATAAACACCAGGCCGTAGCCCCGGCGGTCTCCCCGCAGCGCCGACATCGACGTGGGCCCGTAGGTCGTCATGGACGCGAGCCCCCCCGCCGTGGGGTTGACGTAGCCCTCCCACGAGAGGTCGGCGAGGGTGCTGCCGACGCGAGAGCCGTAGGGTCCGGGGGGGTAGTCCGTGGTCGCGGCGTCGGCGGTCTGCGGGTCGCCGACATCAGGACCCCGCGCGGGCGCGTCGCCCAACGCCACGGCCGCGTCGCCCGCGGCGGTGGTGTCGAAGGTGGGCGCCTGCGCGTCGGCGAGGAACATCCCCGGCCGCTCGGCGGTACCGCAGCCCAACAGCAGCAGGAGTGACAGGGTCGCGCGTCGCATCACCACGAAGGGTTCGCCACGGTGGCGCGATTGGTTACATCGTTGCGCGCGATGGAAGGTGCGGGCGATCTACGGCGCGACGCGGGGGCACTCCACCCGCGCGCCGCGGAGGAGCGCCGCCCGCAGCCGATCGTGCGCGCCGCGGGAGGAAGGGTCAGCGCGGGTGAAGCGCGCCGGAGCGGGTGTCGATCTCGGCGCGTTGGACGAGGAGCTCACCCGAGCGCACACGGGCGGCGATCATGGGCCGCGCGAGGAACTCCGCGATGCGCCGATCGCGCTCATCGACGGCGGCGGCGAGGCCGGGGTAGCGCGCGCGGGCCGCGGGGGTCGCGGCGACGCGCTCGGCGGCGCACTCGGTGTGGGTCGTGAAGAGCACCACCCGCACGCCGTTCTCGACGGCGAGCTCGAGCATCTCCTCTTCGTGCTCCCCGAGGACCGAGCCCGCGGTGCGGATGACGTAGTAGTACCGCCGCGTGTCGCCCATGAGCTCATTGGTGTCGATGCGGGCGTCCATGCAGACCACCACGGCGATCACCGGGTGGTGCGACGCGCGGGGGAAGCGCGCGCGCACCGAGGCGGCGAGGTGGTTCTGGCGCAGCGCCTCGTCCCAGATCTGCGTCGGCCGCACGTCGTGGCCGTGGGAGAAATCGAACTGATCCAGCGGGTCCTGGAGCCGGTAGCCGAGGTTCACCAGGGCGCCGCCGAGCACGAACTCCGCGCGCGGCGAGAGGTTGATGATCGCGCAGGGGACGAGGATCAGCAGCGCGACCAGGACCCCCCTGCGGCGCCGCCGCGGCGAGGGTCTTGGGGAGCTTCCTTCGGTCATGATGGCCAGGGAGTAGGCCTCTCGCTCCTCGGCCGTCAACGCGCACGGCGCAGCTCGCGGGGGCGTGACCGCTTTGCGCACAGGACCGGGACAGCCGACCGCGGCGCCGCGGGTGGATGAACGCGTGGGTGGCGTTGCGAGAGAGGCTCTTGCGCGGCGCGGGGCTCTCAGTCCCCGACGCAGTTGTTCATGTCCCACGTGCCGCAGGGGCGCGGGGGCTGGTCGCAGCCGCAGAAGGCCGGGCCCGTGTAGGAACTCCCTCGGGCCATGAGCCCGGGCGTGCTCACGCAGGCGGGGAGCTGCGCGGCGTCGCGCCAGGCGAAGACCCGGTAGCTGTTGCAGCTCTGCCCGCAGAAGTCCGTGATGGACACGTTGCCAAAGACACAGACGATGCGGCCGTCTTGCCCGTTGGTGGGCGTGCGCCCGCCGAGCGCGAGGCACGTGAGCGCGGCCTGCGTCGAGCACAGGAGCACCCCCACCGCGGACGTGCAGACGCCGTTGCGGCACCCCTGCCCGCTGGGGCACGCGCGGCCGCAGCCGCCGCAGTGCCGGGGGTCGATGTTGAAGTCACTCTCGCAGCCGTTGACGGGGTTGCCGTCGCAGTTCCCGTGGGCGGTGTTGCAGAAGATGGTGCAGCTGCCCTCGGAGCACTCCCCGCGGCCATAGGCGGGGTTGCCGCAGGAGGTCCCGCAGCGGCCGCAGTGCGCGGGGTTCGCGCGGAGGTTGGCCTCGCAGCCGTTGAGGAAGTCCTGGTCGCAGTCGGCGTAGGGCTCGGTGCACGCGCCCAGGGTGCAGTTGCCGTTTCTGCACAAGGTCGGGCGGTTCGGGTTGGGCGGGCAGGTGCGACCGCAGTTGCCGCAGTTCTCGGGGGAGCTGTCCGTGTCGACGCAGACGCCGCCGCACGCGAGCAGGCCCGGGGAGCAGCTCGCCTCGCAGCGTCCGTTCTCGCAGCGCGTGCCCGCGGCGCAGGCGTTGTCGCAGCGGCCGCAGTGCCGCGAGTCGGTGGACGTGTCGACGCAGGTCGGCGCGCCGGCGACCATGCAGCTCCGCCGCGTCGCATCACACGCGCAGCGGCCCATCGCGCAGGCCTGCCCCGCGGGGCACACCGTGCCGCACGCGCCGCAGTGCCGCGGGTCGGTCTGGAGGTCGCGGCAGCTCTGCCCGCACGCGGTAAGGGCGCCCGCGCACGCCGTGGCGCAGGTGCCGGCCATGCACACGGCGCCCGCGGGGCACACGGTGCCGCAGGCGCCGCAGTTCGCGGGGTCGCGCTGCAGGTCCGCGCAGCGGGGTGCCCCGCCGTCGGGCTGGCACATCGTCGCGCCCGCGGGGCAGGTGAGGGCGCATCGGCCCATCTCGCAGCGCTCGCCCGCCGCGCACACATTGCCGCAGGCGCCGCAGTGCTCGTGGTCGCTGCGCAGCGAGACGCACCGATCGCCGCAGCGGGTGGCACCGCCGACGCAGGGCGCGTCGGAGGGACCGAGGTCCGCCGCGGAGACGTCGAGGCCAGGCGGCGCGACCACGTCGAGGCCAGGCGGCGCGACCACGTCGAGGCCAGGCGGCGCGACCACGTCGAGGGGGGCAGACGCGTCGGGCAGCGCGGTGACATCAACGCCCGTGACCACGTCGGGCGTCGTCGCCACCACGCCCCCGTCGGAGCAGCCCAGCACCGCGCCCAGAAGACCCATCGCAACCCAACCCACATCTCGTCGTCTCATCGAAGACCTCCTCTGCGACGTCTGGCGGAATCGTTGTAAATCCTACGCCGCGAACCGTCCGAGGGAAATCGCTTCTCTCGGCGTGGGGGGGATTCGGAGACTCCGCCCCTGGAGGTTGCGTCAGCGCGCACGAATTCTTCGCGCGACGCGCGGGTTGACCTCGGCGTTCGCGATGGGCTCAGATCCTCCCCCTGGAGGCGGTCGAATGCGCGCATCGCGGTGGAGTCTGGTGCTCGGGGCGTGGTTGGCGGGCTGCGGCGGCGGGACCACCGTGGTCTACCTGGAGGCCGGCTCACCTCCCACCGACGCGGTGTCGTCCGACGTCTCCACCGCGTGCCCCGACGGGCAGCGCCGCTGCGGCGAGCGCTGCGTGGATGTGAACACCGACCGGGACCACTGCGGCAGCTGCGGCCTCGCCTGCCCCGCGGGCCGCGCGTGCACCGCCGGGAGCTGCCAGCTGAGTTGTCCGACGGGGCAGTCCCTCTGCGACGACCGCTGCGCCACGCTCAGCACCGACCGCGCGCACTGCGGCCGCTGCGGCAACGCCTGCGGCCCGGGGCTCGTGTGCGCCAACGGCGCGTGCACCGCGGAGTGCGCCTCGCCCCTGCTCGCGTGTGACGCCGCCGAGGGCGACGCCGGCGCGTCGCGGGCGTGCGTCGACCCGCGCAACGACCCGCGCCACTGCGGCCGCTGCGGCAACACCTGCGCGACCGGAGAGATCTGCGCCGCCGGCAGCTGCGCGCCGCGATGCCCCGCGGGGCAGAGCCTCTGCGGCGCCGCCTGCGCCTCGCTCATGACCGACCCCAACCACTGCGGCCGCTGCGAGAACGCCTGCGCCCTCGGCCACGCCTGCGTCGCCGGGAGCTGCCAGATCGTGTGCCCCGCCGGGCAGACCGTCTGCGGCAGCGAGTGCGTGACCCTCGGGAGTGACCCCCGCCACTGCGGCGCCTGCGGCTCGGCCTGCGCCCGCGGGGAGGTCTGCGCCAACGCCCGCTGCGCGCTGTCGTGCCCCGTGGGTCTCACCACCTGCGGCGCGTCGTGCCGTGACACCCAGACCGACCGCGGCCACTGCGGCGCGTGCGACATGGCCTGCCCCATGGGTCAGGCGTGCGAACGCGGGCGCTGCACGCTCGTGTGCCCCAGCGGACTCACCACCTGCGGCGCGAACTGCCGCGACATCACCAACGACCGCGCGAACTGCGGCGGCTGCGGCATGGCCTGCGGCACGGGGCAGGCCTGCGTCAGCGGGAGCTGCACCTTCACCTGCCCGCCCGGACAGGTCACCTGCGCCGGCGCCTGCGTCTCCACGCAGACCGATCAACGTCACTGCGGCGCGTGCGGAAACGCTTGCGGCACAGGGCAGATCTGCAACACCGGGGCGTGCCAGGGCTGCACCCGCGACGACCAGTGCGCCAGCGGCGAGCGCTGCCTCGGCGGGCTCTGCCGCGCCAGCACCTGCGTGGTGGGCGACGGGCGCGACGGGGAGTTCCGCGCCACCTCCAACCGCACGCTCGCGGGCGGCACCTACAACTTCACCAGCTTCGTGGTCGAGACCGGGGTCACCGTCACCGTCACGGGCACGCAGCCCCTGGTGATCCGTGTGCTGGGCGAGGCCCGCATCGCCGGGCGCATCACCCTCGACGGCGGGACCCCCGTGGCCGTGTCCTCCGCGCAGACCTCGTGCAGCGGCAGCCCCGGCCCCACCGCGGGCGGCGCGGCGGGCGGCGGCGGCGGGAGCCTCGGCGGCGACGGCGGGCCCTGCTACACCAACGGGCTCAACGGCGCCGGCGCCGGCGGCGGGCGCGGCGGGCAGAGCCCCGGCGGCGGCGGCGGCGGCGCGGGACACGGCGCGGCCGGGGTCACCCCCGTGGTGGCCTCGTGCGCGGCCGATGGCGTCGCGGGCGCGGGCGGGACGCCCTACGGCGACACGGTCATCACCGTGCTCACCGGCGGCTCCGGCGGCGGCGCGGGGGGTGCGCACTCGGGATGCAACTCCGGCGGCGCGGGCGGCGGCGGAGGAGGCGGGGCCCTGCGGCTCGTGGCGACGCGGCTGGTGATCTCGTCCAACGGCGCCGTCACCGCCGACGGCGGACGCGGCGGCAACGTCGAGGGAACCTTCCCCGGGAGCACCTGCCGACTCGACGGCGGCGCGGGCGGCGGCGGGTCTGGCGGCACCGTGTGGATCCAGGCCGACGACCTCGTCAACGACGGGGTCATCACCGCCCGCGGCGGCGCCGGCGGGAGCTCCTCGGGCTGCGGCGACGGCAGCAACACCGGGATGAACGGCGGCGCAGGCGCCGCGGGGCGCGTGCGCATCGACGCCCGCACCCGCAGCGGCACGGGCAACATCGACCCCACCCCGGGCACCCTCACCACCCGCTGCGACGGGTGATCGTACGCCCTCGAACGACCGTTATCCCCGCGGGCTGAAGCGCTCCGCGCGGAGGAGATCGGGATCGGTGCGCTCCAGGTGCGTGGTGTCGGCGTCGGTGTAGACCGCGCCCTCCTCGCTCGCCGCGTGCAGCTTCGCGCCGCGCAGCGAGGCGTGGGAGAAGTTCGCGAGGTCGAGCTTCGCGTGGGAGAGGTCCATCCACGGCGCCTGCACGAACTGCAGGTCGGCCTCGCGGAGATCAGCCCCCACGGCGAGCACCCGGTGCAGGCGCGCGAGCCCGAATCGCGCGCGGCGGGCGGTGGCGCCCCCCATCTGGGCCTCGCCGAGGTCCGCCCGTCGGAGGTCGGCCTCGTCGAGGTTCGCGGCGGAGAGGTCGGCCTGGCGCAGCGCGCCGTCGATCCATTGGGCGCGGCGCAGGGTGGCGCCCTTGGCGATGAGGCGCGTGGCCACGACCTGGTTCAAGCGCGCGTCGGTGAGGTCGGCGCCCGAGAGGTCGGCCTCGGTGAGGTCGCAGCCCCCGAGGTCGACCCCCACGAGCTTCGCGCCCACCATCGTCGCGCGCAGAAAGCGCCCGTTGCGGAGGGTCACCCGCGAGAGGTCGGCGCCGTCGAGGTCGGCGTCGGTGAAGTCTCCGTCGCGGAGGTCCGCGTCGCCGAAGTCGCTGCGCCCCAGGGTCGCACGCTCGGCCTGGAGCCCCGGGAGGACCGCCCCTCCGAGGGTCGCGCCGTCGCACCGCGCGCGCGCCCACGACACCCCCGCGCCCTGCGCGCCGGCCCACTGGGTCTCCACGAGCTCGCTGCGCGCGAAGCTCGCGTCGTCGAGGCGCGCGTCGCGCAGGTCGGCGCCCTTGAGGTCACACTCCGCGAAGCGCGCGCCGCGCAGCCACGCGCCGCGGAGAGACGCCCCGGTGAGGGTCACGTCACTCGCGCGGAGAGACTCCAGGCGGCTGCCCGTGAGAATCACCTCGCGGTAGCTCCCGCCCTGAAGGGTCGCGCCGGCGAGGTCGCAGCGCGGGAGCTCGGCGCCATCCCAGCGGCAGTCGGTGAGCCGCGCGCGGGCCAGCGTGGCGTCGTGCACCCGCGCGCCCGGGGCGTCGGTCTCGGTGAGGTCCGCGTCGGTGAGGTCCACGCGCAGGAGGGAGACGTCGCGCAGGGAGACCCCGCGCCAACGCACCCCCCGCAGGAGCGCCTCGTCGAGCACGGCGCCGTCGAGCAGCACGTCCTCCCACACGCTCTCGTCGAGGGTGATCCCGTCGAGGCGCACCCCCGCGAGGCGCGCGCCGCGGAGCTTCGCGGGCATCCCCGAGAGCCCGCGAAGGTCACAGCCCGAGAGGTCCGCGTCGTCGAGGAGCGCCCGTCGCAGGTCCACCCCGTGAAGGGTCACACCCGCGGCGCGAACGCCCTGCAGGTCGGTGTCGTCGAGGGCACACGCGGTGATCGTGGCGCCCTCCAGGGTGGCTCCGGCGAGCACCGTCCCTGCGAGGTTGCAGCGCGCGAAGAGGGCCCCGGTGAGGTCGCTGCGCGCGAGGGACGCGCGGTTGAGGTAGCAGTCCTCGAAGCGCGCGCCGACGAGGGTGGCGCCCTCGAGATCCGCGCGCTGGAGCACCGCGCGGTGAAAGCGCAGAGACTCCGCGAGGACCCCGTCGAAGAGCGCGCCGTCGAGCCGCGTGGGGCGATCCGCGGAGGTCGCCACGATGCCCACCACGTTCATGAACGCGCCCGCGAGCTGCACCCCGAGGAGCTCACAATCGACGAAGGTCACAGCCTCCAGGCGCGCGCCCGTGAGGTCCGCGCCGCGGAGCTTCACGCCCTGAAAGGTCACCCCGGTGAGGGTCGCGCCGGCGAGATCGAGGGCGGTGAGGTCACAGTCGCGCACCACCACGTCTTCGACCCCGTCGACGAGCAGGGCCTGGACCACCGCGGCGCGGTCGGTGAGGGTTCGCGGCGCGCTCACGACCCGCCCTCCCACACCGTGCCGCGGAGGTCGGCGAGCTCGGTCTGCGCCTCGGGGAGCACCGCGCCCTGGAGGTTCGCGCGAAACAGGCTCGCCCCGCGGAGATCACAGCCCCGCCCCGTCGCGTCGGCGAGGTTGGCCTCCATGAGGTCCGCGCCGAGGAAGGAGGTCGCCTCCAGAATGGCGCCGTCGAAGCGCGCCTCGCGGAGGCGGGCGTGGTCGAGCGTGGCGCGGGTGAGGTCCGCGCCCGTGAAGCTCGCGCCCGGGAGCTTCGCGCCCGCGAGGGACGCGCCCGCGAGCCGCGCGCCGTCGAAGACCGCCGCGGGGCCCATCACCCCGGTGAGCGTGGCGCCCTCGAGCACCGCCCCCTCGCCGCACTGCAGTCCTGCGAGCTTGCACTCGCGGAGGTCCACCTCGCGCAGCGAAGCCCCTGCGAGAGAGGCAGATGTGAGGTCCGTGAGGCGCAGCACGGAGTGGTCGAGGAGGGTGCGGGTGAGGTTGATGCGCTCGAGGTCGGCGTTCACGATGCGGCAGCGGTCCATGGTGCTGTGGGAGAAATCCGCGGCGATGAGCGACGCGTCGTCGAAGCGCGAGCCGGTCCAGCGGGTGTTGCGCGAGACCACCCTGTCGAAGCACGACGCGCGGGCGTCGAGGCGGCGGGCGTCGGCGTCGCTGAAGTCTGCGCCCGTGGCGTCGGCCCGCACGATGTCGGCGTCGTGCAGCACCGCGCCCACCAGCACCGCGCCGCGCAACACGGCGCCGCGCATGTCGGTGCCCGAGAGCGTCGCGCCCGTGAGGAGGGTGTCGGTGAAATCGACCCCGCGCAGGCTCAGGTTCGAGAGGTCTGCGCCCGTGAGGTCCAGGTCGGTCATCGCCTGACCCGCCGCGTAGCGCGCGAGGACCACCGCGCGCAGGTCCTCGACGGGCGGCGCGGGCGGGGCCTCGGGGTCGCCCGTGTCGCGCAGCAGCGCGGCGAGCGCCTCGGGCATGTCCACCCCGATGGCCGCGAAGCGCGCGCGGGCGTCGTGCTCCGTGGGCTGCGGGGGTGTCTCGGGGGGCGTGAAGTCGTCTTCGGGCGCCGCGGGCGGGGGCACCTCGACGGGCTCCGGGTCGGGCAGGGGCGGCGGCGGCGGGGGCGGGGCCTTCGCGGCCAGGGCCTCGTCGCGCAGGGTGACGAAGCGCGCGTGACAGTCCTCCAGGGAGCGCGGCGCGTGCAGGGGGTCTTCGAGCGAGACGATGTGCGCGAGGCCCGCGAGGGAGGGGTCGGCGAGGGGGATCATCCCGCGCCACACCGTCACCAGCTCAGATTCGTCGCCGTGGAGCAGCACCGTGTCGCAGCGCAGGGGCACCTCGGTGAAGCCCTCGGGCGCGTCGACGAAGACCCGCGGCGCGCGGCCCGGGAGCGCGCTGGAGAGCACCGTGCGACCGGGCACCATCGCGCGGAGCTCGACCTCTTCGTCGCCGCGGAAATACCCCTCCGCGCGCTGCGACGGGGGCGACGCGAGGAAGTGGTCCCACGAGAGGTCCTCGGCGAGCAGGGGCCAGCGGGCGCGGCGCCACGCGTGGTCGTAGGTGCCCATGAGGGCCGCGCGGGCGGGCCAGTGCGGCGAGATCGGCCCGAGGCCCGCGGGCTCCGGGCGGTCGGAGGTCCCCTCGATCAACGCGCCGGGGTCTTCGAGGTTGGGCAGGGGCGTTCGCCCCTTCGCGTCGCGCGCGAAGCCCACGCCCACGGGGTTGCCGCGGTGCCCGGGGCCGCCGTATGCGCGGCGCCACGACAGGGGCATGGCGCGAAACACCGCGGGCTCTCCCGGGACGCCCAGCGCGGTCCACGCGCGGTCGCCGAGCACGACCACGCCGCGCTGCACGCGCCCCACACGAAACGCCGCCACGGCCCGCGCGGCGCCCTCGCCCGGGGCGTGCGCCGAGCCCAGGGCGATGACCTCGCCGCGAGGCTTGAACGGCGCGAGGTCCGAGGGGTAGACCAGCTCCAGGGCGGGGTCGTCGTCGGCGAAGACGTCGCCGCACAGCGGCCGCTGCGCCTCCGCGGGCGCGGCCACGGGACCGCCCAGCGACCACGTGGCCTTGACCACCACCACCAGCACGTCGCGCCCGGGGGCCATGCGCCAGGCGAACCAGCCCAGCTCCCACGGGGTGTCTTTGAGCAGCTCCATGCGCGCGTCGCTCACCCGAGGATGAGCACCTTCTGCTGGCTGGGCACCGAGTGCATCCCCACGGGGGCGTTGGCGTTGGTGCCGTTGTGCGCGGTGGGCTTCATGAGGTTCACCGCGTCGTGGCCCTCGACCTTCACCTTCGCGACGCCCGTGCGAAAGGTGACCTTGTCCATCTGCGTGCTGGAGATGAGCCCCTTGAGCACCCCGGGCTCGTCGCCGTTGCTCTGCGGGATCTTGCTGTCCTTGTGGATCACCGGGCGGTTCTGGATCTTCACCCGGTCGCTGGTGCCCGTGGCCCGCGCGCACGAGCCCATGTTCGGGAACGGCGTGGGGATGGGCGCGGGCGCGGGCGGCGCGGGCACCTTGCACACGTCGGGCACCGTCGCGATGCACATCCCTCCGCCGGTCGTCGCTGCTGGGAACATGACCGTCTCCTCACCCCAGGTGGACGCGCTCGCCCTGGACCTTCACGTCGTCGTCGGCGCGCAGCAACAGCCGGTCGGCCACGGCCTGGAGGGTCTCGCGCGCGTGCAGGCGCAGCCTCCCCGCGCGGGTCTGCGCGAGCTCGTCGGCCTCGGTGTAGACCTCCTTTGCGCGGGTGATCACCCGCTCCGCGCGGGTCTCGACGACCCCCACGCGCTGGCGCAGCGCGCGGCCCACCACGGTCATCACCCCCGCGGTGACCGACGACTCCTCCAGCGTGGCCACGGCGCGCAGGGCGGCCACGGCGAGCGCCCGCGCGGCCACGGTGACCCCGCGGTGAT
>JBILLI010000896.1:0-2967 GCA_044376155.1 Polyangiales bacterium | reverse complement strand
GGGTGCCGCAGGGTCTTCGAGGTCTCGGCCTCGCGCCGAAACCGCTCGATGTTCACGTCGTCCGACGCGATGTCGGCGTGCAAGACCTTCAGCGCCACCCGTCGCGGGCTCACGAGGTCGCGCGCCTCGTAGACGCGCCCCATGCCGCCGTCGGCGACGACTCGGCGGACCTCGTAGCGATCGGCGACCTGCGCGCCCACGATGGGATCGGCAGGGTCGCGAGGCGCGGGGATCGAGTCGATGGGCACCAGACGCGTGCCGTCGCTGCCGCAGAACGCGGTGCCCTCGAGGGGATAGGTTCGCTGGCAGCGGGGGCAGGCGTTGAGCATGCAGAGACTCAGCGCGCGCTGGCCGGGGGCATCAGGATGCGCTGGCAGTTCGGGCACTGAAACACCCGCTCGGCCCGCAGGATCTGGTTGTAAAGCTGCGGGGGCAGGGAGATGTGACAGCCGCGGCACACGCCGTTGGTGATCTCGGCCACGGCGTTGCCGCGCTTCGAGAACACCATCGCGTAGATCCGCAGGATGTCGGGGCGCACCCGCGACGAGATGCTCTGCCGCGAATGCTCGACCTCGCGCTTGCGGCCCACGAGCTCCTCCGAGCGCACCTGCGCCGCGCGCTCCTCGCCTTGCAGCATCTCCCCGAGCTGCGCGAAGTCTCCTTCGTGGCGGCCGATCTGATCGCGAACCTGCGCGATCGCCGCCTCGATGCGCGACGTCTCCTGCGCGCGCTCGTCCTTCTCGCGGCGGAGCACCTCCAGGGCCGAGCGCGTCGCCTCGGCCTCCCGCGCGTTCTTCGCGACGTCCGCGCGACGCTTCGTCGACACGGACTTCTCGTCGATCTGCTGCAGCGCGTCGGCGTGCTCGGCGCGGAGCTTCTCGGCCTCCTGCAGCTGCTGCCGCTCGCGGTCGAGAAGGTCGCGGATGCGGTCTACGTCCGTGCGCAGCTCGTCGAGGCGAGCGCGGATGTCGGTGAGGTCCACATCAGCCTGGCGAATCGCCAGGTCGGTCCGGGCCAGCTCCTCAAGCGCATTCAGTTGGTCTCGCACCCTGTCGGATCTCCTTGTCGCGCTTGCGCGCCCGTCGTCGATAGGCCCATCGGGGATCGAACCCGAAACCTCCCGATTATAAGTCAGGTGCTCTCACCGGTTGAGCTATGGGCCCGTTGAGTCGGCGGACTCTACCTCCCGGCGCCCTCCCGGCGCAATGAAGCGACGCGGGGACGTCGAGCCCCCCAAAATTCGCGCGGCCGCACGGAGCTCCCCTACTGTGCGTCCCGTGCGCGACGACGATGTGCTCCTCGACGGCTACCTCGCCCACCTCCGCGTGGAGCGTGGGCTCGCCTCGCGCAGCGTCGAGGCCTACGCCGGCGACCTGCTGCGCTTCGCCGTCTTCACCCGGCAAGACCTCACCAAGCCCTTCGCCTCCATCGACGCCACCGACGTCGCCGCGTGGCTCGTGGCCCTCTCCCGCGAGGGCATCTCCGCCCGCGCCCAGGCCCGCAAGCTCTCGGCCCTACGCGGGTTCTTCCGCTTCCTCCTCGCCGAGCGCCACGTCGAGGCCGACCCCACCGCCCTCGTCAGCGGGCCGCGCCTTCCCCGCAAGCTTCCGCAGGTGCTGACCTTCAGCGAGGTCGAGGCGCTGCTCATGGCCCCCGCGCTGAGCACCCCCCGGGGCTGCCGCGACGGCGCGATGCTCCATCTCCTCTACGCCTCGGGCCTGCGGGTGTCGGAGCTCGTCGGGCTCAAGCTCGCCGACATCGACCTCGACCAGGGGATCGTGTCGGCCTTCGGCAAGGGCGACAAGCGGCGGAGGGTGCCCTTCGGCGAGGTCGCGCGCCTCGCGGTGACGCGGTACCTCCGAGAGATTCGTCCCGGGTGGTCGACGCGGGCGTCGAGCCCCCATCTGTTCCTCACGGAGCGGGGCGTGTGCATGACCCGGCAGGGCTTCTGGAAGCTCCTCGGCCGCTACGCCCGCGTCGCGGGCATCACCAAGCCCATCTCGCCCCACAAGCTCCGTCACAGCTTCGCGACGCACCTGCTGGAGCGCGGCGCCGACCTGCGCGCGGTGCAGACCATGCTCGGCCACGCCGACATCGCCACGACGCAGGTCTACACCCACGTCACCTCGGAGCACCTGCGGGCCGCCCACGAGCGCTTCCACCCGCGGGGGTGACGGCGATGGAGCCCGAGCACGACGCCTCCCCCTTTCTCAGCATCGAGCTGCCGCAGTTCGAGGGCCCCCTGGACCTCCTGCTGCACCTCATCCAGAAGCACGAGCTCGACGTGCTCGACATCCCCATCGCGTTCGTCACCGCGCGCTACCTGGAGATGATCGACCTGATGCGGCTCCTCGACCTCGACATCGCGGCCGAGTACCTGCTCATGGCGGCCACGCTCGCGCACATCAAGTCGCGCATGCTCCTGCCCAACCCCGAGCCCGAAGAGGCCGAGGCCAGCGCCGACGGCAACGAGCCCGAAGACCCCCGCGCGGAGCTCGTGCGGCGGCTGTTGGAGTACCAGAAGTACAAGGCCGCGGCCGAGGACCTCGCGAGCCGCGGCGTCGCCGGGCGCGACGTGTTCCCGCGCGGCATCGAGATCGACGTGGGCGCGGCCAGCGACGCGCCGCTCGCGGAGCTCCCGGTGATCGCGCTGCTCGAGGCCTTCGACCGGATCCTCAAGAAGCGCAAGCTCACGATCTCGCACGAGGTCACCACCGAGCGGGTGAGCATCGCCGAGCGCATCAACGAGATCGTCGACGTGCTCCGCGAGCGCCGCAGCGCCCGCTTCGACGAGCTCTTCGATGGCGACCAGACCACCCTCGACCTCGTGGTGACCTTCCTCGCGCTGCTGGAAATGACGCGCCTGCGAATGACCCGGCTCTACCAGTCGGGTCACCAGGAGCCGCTCCACGTGACCCTCGTGCTGGTCGACGTCGACGTGAAGATCTCCGAGGATGACTACCGGTG
>JBILLI010000200.1:0-11107 GCA_044376155.1 Polyangiales bacterium | reverse complement strand
TGATCGCGCGCATCAAGCGCCGCATGGCCGCGCGCAAGATCCGCGTGTGGCCGGGCAACGACATCGGGTACTTCGGCCCCTACGAGACCCTGCTCCGCGGGACCATGCCGCGCGGGCACATGTCCTCCTGCGGCGCGGGGCGGCTCTCCCTCGGCATCGAGGCCGACGGCTCCCTCAAGGGCTGCCCCTCCCTCCCCACGAAGGACTACGTCGGCGGCAACATCCGCGAGCACGCGCTGCGCGACATCTGGGAGCGCGCCGCCCCGCTGCGCTTCACCCGCGACCGCACCACCGACGACCTCTGGGGCTATTGCCGCGACTGCTACTACGCCGACGAGTGCCGCGGCGGCTGCTCGTGGACCGCCCACGTGGTCTTCGGTCGCATCGGCAACAACCCCTTCTGCCACCACCGGGCGCTGGAGTTTCTGCGAGAGGGCAAGCGCGAACGGCTGCGCCTCGTGACCCCCGCCGAGGGCCTGCCCTTCGACCACGGCGTGTTCGAGAGCTACCTCGAAGACTTCCCCGCCGACGAGCTCCCGCGCGCCCGCGAGGTCGCCGAGACGGGTGAGGGCTGGCTCCTGAGCACCGAGCGCGCAGGCGCGTAGCCTCGGCGCTGGTCGCAGGGAGATCCGTCACGATCGTCGCGAGACACGAAGCGCCACGCCGCGTGCACCCGATGGGCGGATGCGCGGGCGTCACCCGCCAGCGTCGATCTCCGCAACGTCCGCCCCATCCGCCGTCGCGTCTTCCGCGCCGTTGGCGTCTGCGTCAACCGAGGCGTCTCCGGCGGTGTCGTCGACGGCATCGGCCCTGACGTCGTCCAACGCCAACGCGTCCTCCGCAGATCCATCCGTCGCGACATCGTCGGAAGAGACGTCCCTCGAGACATCACCGGGCGCCGCGCGCGTGTCCGCACGGTCGGCGTCGGCGGGCACGTCCACGGTCCTGGCGTCGACCCCTGCGTCGTGCGGCCTCCCGGCGTCGATGCGCTGCCCCCAGTCGTAGCCGGTGTTGCCTGCGCTTCCGGGTGAGCGGTACTCGCAGGTCTCGCACTGCGTGACGGTGACCACAGACCACGTGCAGACGAGGTCGACCGCGTCGTAGCGCGCACGGTCCATCTGGCACGTCCCCGTCCCCTCCACCCGCAGGACCACCTCACGCACCGTCAGCTCCGCGGGCGTCGACACCGTGACCAGCGACGGCGACACGAGGGTCTGCCGAACGTTCCGCCACGTCGTTCCGGTCGAGAACTGCACGTCATACTCCGTGCGTGGCGCGGGGGACGACGCGCGCAGGCGGGCACCCCGGTCGCAGCGGGCCACGAACGAGAGGGCGCTCCCGGTCGAGGCGCGGGAGAGCACGAAGCGCAGCCGGGCCTCGCCCCCCGCGTCGAGCCACAGCGCATGCTCAGAGGAGTGGTACGACGGACCGATCCGCCCGCCCGAGACCACCGTGACGGCGTCGCCACAGCCGTCGGGTCCGCAGCCCTCGAACTCGATCGCGGCGTTCGCGGCAACCACCGTCTGATACCGCACGCAGGTGGTCTGCTGCCCACACGGATAGCTCTGGCAGCGCCTCTCGCCGCACGACCCGAGGGCGAGCGACGCGGCCCCGGCCGCGGCCACCCCGACGGCCGCGCGCATCCACGCGGCGCGCCTCATGGCGACACCCCGACCTCGATCCCGGCGATCCAGCCGTTGATCTCCGCCGCGAGACCGTCGCCGAAGCCCCGGTCCCACCACACCCACTGGTGACCGACGCGCGCGGCGAGCTGAATGCCCGTGGTCGAGCGCCACGCGATCCCCAGATGCACCGCAGCCCGCGGCCCGGTGATCGGGTCCGCGACGCCAGACTTGTTGGCGCTCCCCGCGGCGAGTCCGAACTCGGCGTCGAGCTCTGCGCTCGGGCCGTGCCACCGGTCGCGGGTGAGCGGCAGCCGGAGTCGCCCCGCGGCGCCGACGTGAAAGACGTGAACGACGAGCTCGTCCACGAGGTCACCCCCGCGCCCCGCAGAGGCGTACTCGTAGGCGAGGCGTCCACCCAGCATGACGTACGGCGAGGGCGCCCAGAGGCCCCGCAAGCCGACTTGCCCGCCCACGTCGAGCCCCGCGTGGCCGAAGAGCCGCAGCGTCTCGTGGTAGGCAGAGCCGCCGTACGTCATCACGCCGAGGTCACCGGTCAGAACGAACGCGCGACGCGGCGGCGTCTCGGACAAGGCGATCCCGGGCGTCGTTGCGAGCGCGACGGAGAGGAGAAAGAAGCAAGCACCCCGCATCCAGCGATTGCAGCGCACGCCCCGCGCCGGGTCAATCCACGCGACGCGAACCATCAGGCGTCGTGTCGCCGCGGACAGCGGAGAACGACGCAGACGCGTCGTCTCAGCGCTGATCGCGCGTCAGATCAAGCAAGAGTTCTGGGTGGGAATGGGGGAGCCGCGCAGCGCGCGTAGGGCAAGGTCTTCGCGCGGGGAGCGCGAAGGGATGCGCGGCGCCGCGAAGGGCGCCACGGCGCGTGGCTCAGTAGCGGTTGCGGTAACCGCCGCCGCCGCCGCCGCCGCCGCTGCGACCGCCGCCACCGCCGCCGCCGCCCTCGCGCTCACGGGCCTCGTTCACGGTCAGGGTGCGACCGTCGACGTTGGCGCCGTTGAGCTGCTCGATGGCGCCGCTCGCGTGGGCCGCGTTCGCGACCTCCACGAAGGCGAAGCCACGCGGGCGACCGGTCTCACGGTCGGTGACCATGTGAACGGTGTTGACCTGCGCGCCGGTCTGCTCGAAGAGCGTGCGGAGGCGGTCCTCGGTGGTGGTGAAGGTGAGGTTGCCGACGTAGAGCCTGGTTCCCATGTGCTTGCTCGCTCTGACCCCGTCACGACGGATCGGGCCAGTGGTGTCAGGCGGGCGCAGACCTCGAGTGCGAGGAAGAACCCGCCAGACGGTCGCACCGCAGCAGTTATGCCGCGGCGCACCTCGTGTCTGATCCGATCTTCCGTCGAGCAGTCGGTGAGGAATGCAGGGAGGAGAAAACGACCCGAAACGTGATAGGCGAGGGAGGGATACGCGCTCCACCCCCATCGGTCAATCGCCATCTCCCACTTCGTGTCGATTGTCTCCGCGGCCGTGCTGGGATCCATCCCCCCCCTCGCGGTACCGTCTCGCGCTGTGAACGCCCGACGCGCCCTCCTCGTGCTCACGCTCGCGAGCGCCAACGCCGCCTGTGCGGTCGACAACGCCGCCCTCCTCGACGGGGGCGCCGACGTGCCCGAGTTCGACCTCGGGCGATCTGACATCCCCATCTCGGGTCCCACCTGCCCCGACGACGTGCGACTCCCCGACGGCGCGTGCGACGGCACCCGGCTCCCCGACGGCGCGCTCGTCGACGGCGCAATGGGCGTCGACGTCCCCCCGCCCCCGCCGCCCCCGCCGTGCAACGAGGTGACCTTCACCTACCGCGACGCGACCGCGCGCTCGGTGTGGCTCTCGGGCACCTTCACCCAATGGGCGCCCACCGTGATGCGCGGCGCGCTGGAGATGACCCGCGGCGCCGACAACACCTGGTCGGTCACCACCCGCATCACCCCCACGGGGCCGCACCAGTACAAGTTCATCATCGACGGCACGCGCTGGATCCAGGACCCGCAGAACACCATGACCGCCGACGACGGCATGGGCGGACGCAACAGCGTGATCAACGTGTGCGGCGGCGCCGCGGTGAGCTGCGGCACGGCCACGGCCTTCGACTGGCGCGACACGGTGATGTACTTCGCCATGATCGACCGCTTCGCCGACGGCGACGGGATGTCCTCCCCCGTGCCCAACGCCACCGCGGGCGACGCGCGCACCGGCGCGAGCGCGCAGTTCGTCGGCGGTGACCTCCGCGGGCTCACCATGCGCATGCCCTACCTCGCCGACCTCGGCGTCACCGCGCTGTGGCTCTCGGCCCCCTTCAAGAACCGCGACACCGCCGGCGCCGCGGTGGACCCCAACGCCGACCGCAACCAGTACTCCGCGTTCCACGGGTACTGGCCCTCGCCCGACAACATCACCTGGACCACCCCCAGCACCCCCTCGCCCACGCCCCGCGTCGAGCCCCGCATCGGCACCGACACCGACCTGCGCGCGGCGATCTCCGCGGCGCACATGGCCACCAGCGCCAACGGCCATGGCATTCGCGTGCTCTTCGACTACGTGATGAAGCACGTCGACACCGAGAGCGGGCTCTACCGCGCGCACAACGACTGGTTCGCCCGCGGGTCCAACGGGCAGTTCCGTCTCTGTGGCCCCGAGAACCTCTGGGACGACGCCGTCTGGGGCACCCGCTGCGCCTTCACCAGCTACCTCGCCCCCATCGACCACGACAACCCCGCGGCCCGCGCGTGGAGCGTCAACGACGCCGTGTGGTGGGCCCGCACCTACGGCGTCGACGGGCTGCGCCTCGACGCCATCAAGCACGTGCCGCTCTCGTGGCTCACCGAGCTCCGCAGACGGTTGAACACCGAGTTCCCCACCCCCATGGGCGGGCGCTTCTACCTCGTGGGCGAGACCTTCAACTACGAAGACCGCGCCCTGCTGCGATCGTTCGTGAACCCACAGACCATGCTTGACGGGCAGTTCGACTTCCCCTGGCGCGCGCGCCTCTGCGACGCCCTGTTCACCCCCAACGGGCGCATGGACACCTTCGCGAACTGGGCCGCCGAGAACGACCAGTACTACGGCGCCAACGCCCTCATGAGCACCTGGGTGGGCAACCACGACATCCCCCGGGCGATCCACTACGCCAGCCGGCAGATCACCGAGTGCCGCGCGGGTAGTTCGCCCTCCAACGGTTGGACCCGCGACTACCCCCAGCCCACCGACGCTGCCCCCTACGAGCGCCTCGGCGTGGCCTTCGCCGTGCTGCTCACCAGCCCCGGGCTCCCGCTGATCTACTACGGCGACGAGATCGGCCTCGCGGGCGGCGGCGACCCCGACAACCGTCGCCTCATGCCCTGGGACGACAACACCCTCAACCCCCATCAGCGCGCGCTCCGCACGGCCGTGCGCACCCTCGCGCGGCTCCGCGGGAGCAACCCCAGCCTCGGCCGCGGCGCCCGCACCACCCTCGCCGCCACGCAGAACACCTGGGTCTACCGCATGGGCGGCTGCGGCATGGGCGTCTCGGACGTCGTCGTCGCGCTCAACCGCGCCGACACCGCGCAGCGCGTCGACCTCCCCATGGGGATGTACCGCGACCTCGTGACCAACACCGACACCCTCGGGGGAAGCGTCGAGCTCCCGCCCCGCGCCTGGCGCGTGCTCGCCCCGCGCTGAGCCGTCGCGCGAAGCCGCTCTCGCGCCCGTCGCCGCTCTTCTCGCGGGCCGGGTCTTGTGTGACGATTGAGTGACATGCGACGCCGCGATGTCACCTCGTTGATGCTTCTGCTCGGCGCCGCCATGCGCTGCTCCAGCGACCCGCCGCGGGCCACCGACGCGGGCTCGCGCGCCGACGTGCCCGACGACGCGCGCGCGGTCGCAGACGCGCCCGGGAAGGACGTCGCGACCGACGAGCCGGCAGCGTGTCCGGCGCTGCCGGCGTTCGAGACGGGCAACGCCACTGGGGCGAGTGATCCGCTGCGCGCGGCCGAGGGCGCGGTGCGCGCAGGGGTCATCGCCCCCAGCGCGGTGCCCCCGGGGAGCAACGGCCTCGCGGAGTGGCGCACGGGCGACTTCATCCTCGCCAACGGGCGCGTCGCGGTGATCATCGAGGGGATGCGCGCCTCGTCGGGGTACATGCCCTGGGGAGGCTTTCCGCTGGGCGCGGGGCGCGTGAGCAACGGCGCGATGGTCGCCCCCGCGGACTTCGGCGAGGTCGCGTTCACCCTCGGGCGCTACTCCGTGGCCGCCGAGCGCGTGGGGGTGCTGCGCGACGGCGCCGACGGCGTCGCGGTGGTGCGGGCGGTGGGGCCGATGCGGGCCATTCCCTTCATCGACGAGTTCGCGCGGGTGATCGCCCCGCAGGACTACGGCGCGATCCGCGCGGCCGTGGACTACGAGCTCCGCCCCAACAGCGACCACGTGGACGTGTTCGTCACCTTCGAGGTCAACGAACCGCAGGGCTACACCGCGCGCACCGTGCTCCACGCGTTCTTTCAGGGCTACCGCATGCCGCGCTTCATCCCCGGCGCGGGCTTCGGCGGCGACGCGGTGATGAGCCAGACCCTCGCGTGGGTGCGCGACGACCTCACAAGCTGGGCGTGGCAGCTGCCGCGCGCCGAGGACCGCCTCTCGTCGTTCATCTCCACCTCGGGCTTCGACTCCTTCACCGCGCCCGCGGTGACCCTCCCGCCCTGCGCGCAGACCCGGCTGCACTGGGCGCGCATCGTCGTGGGAGGTCCGGGCCTCGACGGGCTCAACGAGGCCCTCGCCCGCGGCGCCTCGCAGCGCACGCGCGCGATCACCGGCACGGTGCGCGCCGGGAGCGAACCCGTGGCCGACGCGCGGGTCCATGTCACCTCTCCCGACGGTGCGCGTTACCTCACCCGCGTGCGCACCGACGCCATGGGACGCTTCACCGCACACGTCCCCGAGGGTGCGCCCGCGCGGCTCACCGCGTGGCGACCGGGCTTCCCCGCGGGCGAGGCGCTCGCCGTCGACGCCACCACCGCCACCGCGGCCCCCACGCTCCCCGCCCCCGCGCGCATCAGCGTGCGCGCGACCGAAGACGGCGCGCCCGTGCCCGCGCGGGTGCAGGTCTTCGCCGTGGGTGACACCAGCGTGCCCACCGCGCCCGGCGCGTGGGGCGAGGTCAACCTCGGGCGCGGCCGCGTGCTCACCGAGTACCCCACCGACGGACGCCTCGACGCCCCGCTCCCCCCTGGCCGTTGGCGCGTGGTGGTCTCGCGCGGGCCGCACTACGAGATCACCGACCAGACCTTCACGGCCGTCGCAGGCGAGACCGTCACGGTGAACGCCGCGCTCCGGCGGGTGATCCCGCGCGATGGGGTGCTCTGCGGGGACTTTCACATCCACACGCACCGCTCGGCGGACTCGGGCGACGACGCGCGGGTGAAGCTCGCCGCGGGCGCGGCCGACGGGCTCGAGGTCATGGCCCGCTCGGAGCACGAGTACGTCTCCGACTTCGAGGACCTCATCGCCGACATGGGCATCGGCCGCTACGTGCGCGGCGTCGGGAGCATCGAGCTCACGACCTTCACGTGGGGGCACTTCGGGGTGTTCCCGCTCACGGCCGATCCTGCGGTGCCCAACGGCGGCGCGTTCGCGTGGGCGAACCGCAGCCCGCCCGAGGTGTTCGCCGACGTGCGCCGCCGCGCCGAGAGCCCCACCCTGGTGATCAACCACCCCCGCGGGGACCGGGTGTCGGGCGCCTACTTCGACGCCGCGGGGTGGGACCGCACGCGCCGCGTCGCCGCGCGCCCGATGATGTGGGACGACCGCTTCACCACGGTGGAGTTCTTCAACGACAGCGCGTTCGGCGAGCGCCCCGACCTTGAGGCGGACTGGTTCTCGTTCCTCGGCATGGGCCGTCGGGTCTTCGCCGTGGGCTCGTCGGACAGCCACAGCCTCGTGGGCAGCCCCGTGGGCTACCCCCGCACCTGCATGGCCCTGGGCACCGACGACCCGCGTATGGCCACGCCGCAGGCCATCGGCCGCGCGGTGGGCGAAGGGCGCAGCACCATCGAGGGCGGGGTGAGCCTGCGCGTCACCGCCGTGGGGGCGAGCGCCACCGCGGGACCGGGTCAGACCCTCACGGGCGCGGGCGAGCGCGCGACGCTGCGGGTCGTGGTGCGCGCGCCGACGTGGGTGCGGCCGCGGGACCTCGTGGTCTACGTCGACGGCACCGCGCTCCCCGCGACGGTGCTGGGCGACGCGCAGCGCGACCCGATGGACAACACCGTGCGCTTTCGCGGCGACCTCCCCGTGAGCGTCGCCCCCGCGGGCTCGTGGGCCATCGTGGTGATCAACGGCGAGGAGCTCACGCCGGTGTACCCGGGCCGCCAGGCCTTCGCCGTGAGCAACCCGATCTTCTTGCAGCGCTGAGGCTTTAGCGCAGCAGCAACGCCGCGGCGCCCGAGAGCAGGGTCACGGGCACGCCCACGCGGAGGTAGTCGCGAAAGCCCACGGGCGCGTCGCTCTGCTCCATCACGATGATGTTCGCGACCGAGCCGAGCAGCGTGAGGTTGCCCGCGAGGGTGCTCACGAGCGCGGTGATCACCCACGCGCGGTGGGGGTCGGGCATCGCGCGGATCCAGGGCTCCAGCAGGAGGATCAGCGGCACGTTGCTCACCACCTGCGAGCCGAGGCCCAGCACCGCCACGAGGCTCGACGCGTCGCCCTGCCCGACGCCGACGAGCGCCTCGCGCGGGACCCCGGTCTTCTGCAGCGCGGCCACGAGCACGAAGAGCGCGGCGAAGAAGAGCAGCAGGCGCCCATCGACCTTCGCGACGAGCCGATCGGCGCGGGCGCCCGCGGCCACGAGGATCACCGACGCGCCCGCCATCGCGCCCCCCGCCAGCGGCACCCCGAGCACGTTCGCCGCGAGCACGCCCAGGAGCGTGAGGGTCGCGACGCGGAGGAGACGTGGGTCCGACGAGGGCAGCGGCGGCGTCCCGTCGAGGGGGCGCAGCGGCGCGGCGAGCTCGGCGCGGTGCAGCGCATGGATCACGGCTGCGGTGACCCCGAGCGCGGCGAAACCCGGGAGCGCCACCGCGCGGAGGTAGTCGGTGTAGGTGATGCCCGAGAGCCGCCCCACGAGCATGTTCTGGGGGTTGCCCGCGAGCGTGAGCGCGCTGCCCGCGTTGGCCCCCATCGCCACCGCGAAGAGAAAGGGACGCAGCGGCAGCCCGGTGCTCCGCGCGAGGCGCACCACCACGGGCGTGCCCAGAAGGCAGACGGCGTCGTTCACCAACAACGCGCTGAGCAGCCCCGCACCCAGGGTCACCGCCCAGAGCATCCCCGCGCCGCTTCGCACCGTGCGCCCGAGGCGGTCGGCCACCTGGTCGAAGAACGACGCCTCCCCGAAGGCCGCCGCGAGGACCATCATCCCCAACAGCAGCGCCAGGGTGTGCAGCTCCACGGCGTGGAGGGCCTCGTCGACGCGGAGTCCGTAGGGGCCGGCGAAGGCGCCCGCGGCCACCATCGCGCACGCACCGACCATCGCCGCGGCGGGTCGCCCGATGGGGAGCACGCGCAGCCGACGCGCGGTGATGCCGACGTACGAGAGCGCGAAGATCGCGACCAGGAGCGCGCGCATGAGGCGCGGGAGTAGAGGGGAAATCGCCCGAAGAGAGAAGGGGTCAGGGCGCGCGGCGACGACGGCGCAGCAGCGCGAGGCCGACGAGCAATCCGAGCGCGGGGGTGCGAGACGAGGTTGTCCCCGGGACCGCGCAGCCGCAGCCCGCGCTGCCGGGCGTGAGGGTCACCGCGCCGTCGGGCGCCACCGCGGCGTCATCCGTGGGCACGATGTCACCCGGGGCGGGCAGGTCCTTGCGCTCGACGTCGACGAAGACCCGAGCGTCGTTCACCACCGCGTCGACGACCGGCGACGCGTCCTGCGCGATGGAGGCGTCGTCACCGACCGCCGCATCCACCGCGGTCACCACGTCGGGCGTGCTGGAGACATCGACCTCCACCGCCGCGTCGACGGCGGTCACCACGTCGGGTGCGGTCACCACATCGGGTGCGGTCACCACGTCGGGTGCGGTCATCACATCGGGCGCAGCCACCACGTCGGGTGCGGTCACCACGTCGGGTGCGGTCACCACGTCGGGCGCGGTCACCACGTCGGGTGCGGTCACCACGTCCCTCGGCGTCACCACATCGGCACCGGCGTCCGTGCCCGCGTCCCCGCAGCCCTGCACCGGGGTGAACGCGCAGCCGCCCGGTTCCACGCAGCGGTCGGAGGTGCAGGGGTTCATGTCGTTGCAGACGACGGCGGTGCCGGCCGCGCACGCGCCCGCGCGACAGGTCTCGGCGCCGTTGCAGGTGACACCGTCGCCGCACGCGGTGCCGTCCATCGCGAAGGCGTCGCTCGGACACGCGGTGGCGGTACCGTTGCACGACTCCGCGCGGTCACACACCCCCGCGGCGCGGCGGCACACACGCCCGGACTGCACCGGGCCGCAGGTCCCGTCGACGGACGCGCCGAGGGCGACGGCGCAGGCCTGGCAGTCGCTCGTGCCGCCCGCGCACGCGGAGTTGCAGCACACGCCGTCGACGCAGAAGCCGCTGCCGCACTGCGCGTTGTCGGTGCAGCCCGCGCCGTTCATCGCGCCCGTGACCGCGGTGCGCGGCAGGCGGTCGACGCCGTAGAGAAAGTTCCGCACGGCGGCGCTGTAGGCGCCCGCGCCGTCGGAGGTGCGCACGTCCCACGACGGGTGCGCGCTGGCGGGGCCCGCCTCGCCGTTCGACACGAAGGCCACGCGGCCGGCGCCGAGGTCGCGCAGGGTCCATTGCGCGTCGCCGGGCGCGCCCGTGGAGGTGACCACCGCGGCGGTGTCGGTGCCGAGGCCGCGCAGGGCGTCGAGGTCCCCGTTGGCGCCCGTGGGCACGAGGCCGCGCACGTCGACGCGGCCCGCGGTGAGCGCGTTCAGCCCCCGCGCGATGGCCGTGGGCGCGGCGGGGAGGTCCACCGAGCTGCTCCCGCCGAGGAGGTCGATGAGGGGAGGATCCAGCGGCGACGCGATGACGTCGTTGCCGATCACCAGCACGTGCCCGCCCGCCCGGGCGAAGGCCGCGAGGTTCGCGGTCACCGCGGGGTCGTGCGTGTCGCCGAAGCCGTTCCCCGTGGCGCTCCAGACCACCGCGTCGAAGCCCGCCAGGGAGCCCCGCAGGCGGGCGTTGTTCGCCGCGTAGTCGTTGAGCGTCTGCGCCACGCGGTGGCCGTCGAAGCGGAGCAGTCCGGGAATGTTCGTGTCCGTACGACTGTCCGAGACGAAGAGCACCCGCGCGCCCGCGGCGTGAAAGACGAAGTTGCGCAGCGCGGCGTTGTAGGCCCCGGCGCCGCCGACGGTGGTGTTCTCCCACGAGGGGTGGGCGCTGACGGGCCCTGCCTGCCCGTTGGAGACGAAGGCCACGCGGCCGCTGCCCAGGGCGCGCACGGTCCACTGCGCGCGGGC
>JBILLI010000895.1:0-2974 GCA_044376155.1 Polyangiales bacterium | reverse complement strand
GCAGAACTCTCCGACCGCGACGACGCCCAGCAGTGGGACCGCGCGCAGTGGCTCGCGCAGGGACGTCCCGTGACCTACCCCGAGTGGGTGCGCGCGCAGCTCGCGCGTCCCGGCGCCGCGGTGGACCCCGTGCAGGACTTTCGCGAGCAGCTCCAGGCCCTCTGTCGCGACGTCGCCGACCGGGTCTTCGCCGTCGACCTCGCCCTCACCGCCGGGGCGCACCGCCAACGCCACCCCGGCGTGCTCCCGTGGAACATCTATGGCACCACCGGGGATTGGGAGACTTGGTCCACGCCTTCGCGCGACGCACGGTTGAAGACCGCGGTGCAGGAGGTCGCGCAGCGCATCGACGCAATGCCCGCGGGGGACCCGTTGCGCGCCACGTTTCGCGAGGTGTGGATCACCGAGACCGCCCGACCCGACTGCCAGTTTCGCTACACCAACAGCGCGGGCGCGGGGGTGACCCTCTCGTTCGGCACGGTGCTCGATCGACTGTTCGACCTGTCGTTTGATCCCTACCACTGCCCCGAGCTGCGCTGGGGCGCACCCGCGGGGAGCCCCGAGCTCGCGAGCTGTCCTGACGACGCGGCCAAGCGGGGTTGGTATCGGGACGAGCGTCGCTTGCGCAACCGCCTGGAGCGCGTGTACGGCGTGCCGACGCCCACGCGCGATGGGCCCGAGACGCCGCCCGACATCGATCCCCGACCGCGCCTCGGGGTGCCTCGCCCTTGACGGGGACCGCGATGGGCCCTTCGAGAGAGTGATGAAGCGAACGTGGTCGACCCTCGCAGCGTTCGCGCTCTCGATGTTCTCTCGCAGCGCCCACGCGCAGCGACCGCGCTCGCCCGTGGAGTCTCCGATGGCGCAGGTGTGGCCTGCGCATCGCGCGTGGGACGCGGGGGAGGAGCAGCGCTTCGGGCAGTGGGTCACGACCGTGGGACGGGCCGTCGCCGCGCACCGTTGCCGCACCCTCGCGGCCTGCCTCGATGACCCTGCGATCAATCCATTGCACACCCCGGGGAGACGTCTGCGCTTTCGGGCCGACTGCGCCGACGTGGCCTACCTCCTGCGGGCGTACTACGCGTGGCGGCGCGCGCTGCCCTTCGGCTTCGTGGGCGCGGTGCGCTGGGAGCGAGACGCCCGCGGTCACGCGCTCACCACCCGCCCTGTGCGCACCGCGCGGTGGGACGCCTTCGCGAGCCCGTGGCAATTGCTCCACGAACTCGGGGGGAGGGTGAACTCCAACTGGTTTCGCATGCGCCCCGAGGTGGGCGATGGCGACTGGTATCCCGCGCGGGTGCGTCCGGGGGATGTGCGCGCGGGCACGGCGTACTACGACCCCGACGGGCACGTGCTGGTGGTCTACGAGGTCACCGACGCGGGCGACGTGATGCTCTTCGACGGACACCCCGGCGGGAGCATCACGGCCCGACCCTTCGGCGCGCGGATCACCCCGGGCTCGGCGCGGGTGGGGGGCGGGTTCATGAACTGGCGTCCGATCTCGTTGCGCGGCAATGAGATCCATCGACCCACGAACGCGCAGCTCGGAGACTGGTCGGCGACGCAGTACGACCGCGGGGCCCGGGTGGTGAACGGCGCGGCGGCGAGCTTCGACGTGTGGGTGCGCGCGCGCATGCGCCGCGCGGGGCGCGGTGGGTCAGGCGGGGGCTGAGAGCGTCGCGAAGACCTCAGACTCGATCGCGAGGGCGCGCTGCAGGGCGGGGCGGGCGTTGAGCCGGGCGACGTAGTCCGCGGTGGGGCCTTCTTTGGGGAGCGCGCCGAAGTTCTGCCCGAAGCGCGCGGTGGCGCCCACGAGCACGTCGGCCGCGGAGAAGGTCTCGCCGAGGAGCCAGGGTCCCGGGGTGAGTCCCTGCGTGAGGGCGGCCATCATTCCATCGAACGACCCCCACGCGACGCTGCTCGCGGGCACGGACCACTTGAAGAACTTCTCCCCCAGCGCGGGCTCCATCACCCCGCTGGAGAAGAAGCACCAGCGAAGGAAGTCCCCGCGCCGCGGGTCGTCGAGGGCGGGCGCGAGCGGGATCGCGCGGTGCTTGTCGGAGAGATAGATCCCGATGGCCCCGAGCTCCGCGACCGCGACGCCGTCATCGACCACGAGCGGGACCTTGCCCATGGGGTTGAGCGCGAGAAAGTCGGGTTGCTTGTGACGACCCGTGGCGAGGAGAAAGTCCTCGCGGGTGTAGGGGATGCCGAGCTCCTCGAGCAGCCAGAGCGCGGTCAAGGCGCGCGAACGCGGGGCGAAATACAGGGTGGTGAGGCTCATCGCGGGCGCACCGTAGCACCGCGCGATGACCTCAGCGCGGCGTGAAGCGAATGCCCGCGGTGGTCGACACGGGGCCGCGATGGATCACGAAGGGCTGCCCGGTGGGACCCGCGAGGCCGATGTCGGCGAGGGCGCCGTTGGTGTAACGCGCGAGCACACCCGTGGAGGGCTCGAGTCGTCGGTAGAAGAACTCGAGAATGTTGGTGGTCTCGTGCAGCACCACCGCGAAGGTGAGGTGCATCTCGGTGCCTGCGTCGCGGAGGGTGAGGTCGTTCCATTCCACGGCGAAGCGGCGGTTGGGCGCGAAGCCGACGGTGGCGCTGCAGAGGCGCGAGCCCGTGGTCTGCAGGCGGAGCGACTGGTTGTTCTCCCGCAGCGCGAAGGGCGCGAGCATGTTCGCGGGCGCGGGGGTGTCGGTGAACAAACTGGCCTGCCCGGAGGGACGTCCCGTGCCGAAGAATCCGACGGCCCCGGTGGTCGGCACGAAGTGCGTCTGGGGCAGGCCGAAGTAGCTGAACGCGAAGGGCAGCGCGAGGGGCGCGCGGGGATAGTTGAAGGTCTGGTCGGTGAGCGCGAGGGGCTCGGTGCGCCCGACATCACACGCCGCGATGTAGCCCGAGATCGCCGCGGCGCTCTCGGTGTAGGGGAGCGGGAGACACCGCGTGACGCCTGCGGCGGTGATGCAGCCCA
>JBILLI010000199.1:0-11130 GCA_044376155.1 Polyangiales bacterium | reverse complement strand
TCGCGGCGCCGACGTGATCCCGCTGCCGGACCGCGGTCGGCTCACGATCCAGTGCAACGAGCAGGTGCGCACGACGGGGATCATGTCCGCGCTCTTCCAGACGCCCCGCAGCGCCCCACGCTTCATGGGCGTTCGCTACACCGTGCGCGCGCTGGGCTCGCGCGAAGCGCCGCGCTTCGCGGTCTCCGAAGTTCTCGACTCCTTCTACGTCAACGCGCTGCTCCAGGGCGAAGTTCGCCTCGATCTGCCCCAAACGTTGGGGACGGTGATCGTCACCCGCGACGCGGCCGCCGAGGTGCGGCAGGTGCGCTGTCAGAGCGGTATCGGCTTCGCGGTGGCGAATCTGCCCCGGTCCGGCAACAGCGTGCGCTTCGTGAATGCCGAGACCGACGAGGCCGTTGCCCCGGGCACCGAGCGCGTCTACTGCCGCTACCGGGGCGCGCCCTCCACGGTCGAATTTCTCGACCGCCCCCCGGGCGCGTGCTTCGTGCCCGCGGACTGCGCCGCGCCCGCGGTCTGCGCCCGCGACCAGCGCTGCGTGCTGCCCCGCGGCGCGGCCTGCACGGGCTCCATGCCGTGCGCGTATGGCAGCGAGTGCACGAGGGGCCGTTGCGAGGCGTCGACGGTGGCCCCAGGCGAGCCCGTGCCGTGCGGCTTCGACGGTGAGTGCCCGAGCGCGCGCTGCGACCTGCGCGTGCGCGCGTGTCGACCCTCCCTCGACCCGCAAGGGGCACGACCCTGCAGCGCGCGCAGCGACTGCGGGCGCGACGAGGCGTGCTCCGGCGAGACCGGAACGTGTGTGCCGAGCCCGCACCGACGCTGCGCCGCGAACAGCGACTGCCCCACGGGGACCACCTGCGGCCCGGTGATCTGCGTCGCCGCGACGCCCTTCGCGTGCAAGCCCGACCCTGGGCTGGGCGAAGGAGACCAGGGCGTGTGCCCCGACCACTACCGCTGCACCAGCCGCGGCGCGTGTGAGTTTCGAGGGTGTCCGCAGGGCGAGGGGCTCTGCGGCGGGCGCTGCGTGCGGCTCGACAGCGAGACGAACTGCGGCGCGTGCGGCGTGGTCGTGCCCGCGCGCCCCAACGCCTCGCCGGTCTGCCACAGCAACGCCCCGGCGCTGCGGTGCAATCCCGGCTTCGGCGACTGCGACGGCAACGCCGTGAACGGCTGCGAGGCCACGCTCACCGACGCCACCCGCTGCGGCGCGTGCGGGGTGGTCTGCGCGGGCGGACAGTCGTGCATCGCGGGGCGTTGCGCGGGGGCGGCGCGGTCGCTGCCGCTGGAGGTGGTGCTCGGCCGGGCCCACGCCTGCGCGCGGCGCGGCGACGGCACGCTCTCGTGCTGGGGCCAGAACCGGTACGGCCAGCTCGGAGACGGGACCTTCACCGGCCGCGCGCAGCCCGTGACGCCGCCGGTGCAGGACGTGATCGCGCTCGCGGCGGGGGCGAATCACACCTGTGCGATCACCCGGTCGGCGGCGCTCTGGTGCTGGGGGTACAACGTGGGGAGCTCATCCGGTGCGAACGCGTCGACGCCGCGGATGATCCTCGCGAACGTCGTCGAGGTCGCGGCGGGAGCGAGTCACACCTGCGCGCGCATGGTCGACGGCGCGGTCTGGTGCTGGGGCGAGAACAACGAAGGGCAGCTCGGCGACGGGACCACGACACAACGCCTCACCCCGACGCGCGTGACGCTGCCCCCCGGGCTGCTCCCGCAGCAGCTCGGTCTGGGGTTCGCCCACACCTGCGTGCGCGGCGCCGACGGCGCGGTCTGGTGCTGGGGGCGCAACGACCTTGAGCAGGTCGGCGACGGCACCCGCGTCGCGCGCCTCGTGCCCACCCGCGCGCGCATCGGGGGCGCCGAGGAGATCGCTGTGGCGGGCGACTACGTGCTCCTGCGTCAGGCAGACGGGACCGTGCGGGCGTGGGGGAGCAACCTGCAGGGGCAGTTCGGCGAGCAGGGGTCCGCCGACCGAAGCATGAACCGCCTGGCGCTCCCGGGCCGCGCGCAGCGCCTCGCGGCGGGTGCATTTCACGCGTGCTTTCAGCTCGTGGACCAGCGGGTGCTGTGCGCGGGCAGCAACGACGTGGTCCGCGCGCGTAGCTGGACGGAGGTCATGGGCTTCGGCGGGCCGCTGGTGTCGCTGCGGTCGGGGGACCACAACGTGTGCGCGGTGCGCCAGGGCGACGCCGCGGTGCTGTGCTGGGGCAACGCGGCCCTCATGGCCCCCAGCGGGCTCGCGACGCGCAGTGCCCGGCCCCTGGTGATGCAGGTGCCGTGAGGTCCGCGGCGCTCTCGGCGTGGTAGTCGTGCGTCCCATGGACGCGGATGGGATTACGCTGGGCATCGACCTCGCCGCGCAGGACAAGAACACCGCCGCGTGCCGCATGACCTGGTCGCAGGACGTCGGCACCGTCGACAAGGTCTTCGGAGGTGATGCGTGCAGCGACAAGAAGCTGCTCGACCTGATCGTCGCGGTGGTGCGCGCGGGCGGCGCGGTGGGTATCGACGCGCCCTTCGGCTGGCCCGACGCGTTCCTCGATCAGCTCCTCGAATACCGTGAACACGGACGATGGCGAGATCTGCCGCCGCCCGACGCGTCGCGATCGCTCTGCTACCGGGCCACCGACCTCTACCTCAAGCAGGGCAAGGATCCGCCCGCGGGCTTCAAGGGCATTCACCCCCTCAGCGTCTCCACCGACCGCATCGGCGTGGTCGCGATGCGCTGCGCGAAACTGCTCTCGCGCCTCGCGGACCTCGGCATCCCGCGGGACCCGCTCGGCCGTCAGGTCGTCGAGGTCTATCCGGGAGGTGCGCTCCGTCGTTGGTGCCTCGCCGCGGCCGGGTACAAACACGACGCGGCCGTTCGCGTCGCGCTGCGCACGCAACCGCCGGTGCACGCGCTTGTGCGAGACCCCGCCGATGCAGCGAAGATCACCGACACCGACCACGCCTTCGACGCGATGTTGTCGGCGATCGTCGCGCGCGATGTCGCCCTCGGGCGCGACGACCTCCACCGCCCCTGCGAAGATGGGCAGCTCCGTCGCGAGGGGTGGATCCGCATGCCGATGCCGCGCTGATCGCCGCGGGCGTGTGTTGGGGAGAGGGGGGCGCGGCGCGCGAGAGGCTGCGCCGCAGGAGGATCAGAGCCCGGTGGGGGCGCCGGGCTCGGGGATCGACGCGCTCATCGAGCCGCGACCGAGCTGGCCGTTGGCGTTGCCGCCGAAGCACGTGACCCCGCCCATCGCGCGGGTGACACACGTGAAGTCCGAGCCGCCGGTGACGCGCGCGGCGTCGGTGATGCCCATGACGTCCACGGGCGTGGTGCGGTTCATGGTCGTGCGGTCGCCGAGCTGCCCGCGCATGTTCTGCCCCACGCAGCGGAGCCCGCCGGCGCGGCGCACGAAGCAGGTGTGCGTGAGCCCGCCGCCCACCGCGGAGGCGTCGTTGACGCCCATGACGGCCACCGGGGCCGCGCGGTTCATCGTGGTGCCGTCGCCGAGCTGCCCGCCCGTGTTCGCGCCCCAGCACACCACGGCGCCGGTGTTGCGCACCGCGCAGGTGTGGTTCGCGCCCGCGTTGATGTAGGTCGCGTCGACGAGGCCAGTCACCACCACGGCCTGCGAGCTGTTCATCATCGCGCCGTTGCCGAGCTGACCGAGGCTGCCGCCGCCCCAGCAGATGACACCGCCGTTGGCGCGTCGACCGCAGAAGTGGTTGAGGCCCGCGGTGATCTGCACGATGTCGTTGAAGCCCGCGACCGTCACCGGGAAGGTGCGCTGGTCCATGGTTCCGTCGCCGACCTGGCCGTTCTGGTTGAAGCCCCAGCACTGCACGTTGCCGTTGCGCCGCAGCGCGCACGAGGTCTGCGCGGCCACGGCCACGCCCACGGCGTCGGCGATCTCGCCCGCGCGCACGGGGGTGGGGCTCGCGACGAGGTCCATGCCGTTGCCGAGCTGACCGCTGCGGCCCTCGGCCCAGCACCACACGGTGCCGTCGTTCTTCGACGCGCAGCCGTGGTTTGCGCTCACCGAGATGTGCGCCACATCGGTGAGCGCGGGGATCGCGATGGGCGCGAGGTGGGTCATCGTCGTGCCATCCCCGAGCTGACGGCTGTTGTTGTTGCCCCAGCACGTCACCGAGTTGTCGGCGCGGCGCACGCACACCGATTGGTTCACCGCGGTGAGCCGCGTGCCCATGCCCTCGCCGAGCCCGTCGGGGTTGCCGAGGTTGCAGGGCGCGGGGGTCGGGGTCGAGGGCGAGCCCGTGTAGGTGTAGTTCAGCGCGACGCCGCGCTCGCCCACCGCCCACACGTTGTTGCCGCCGAAGCCCCAGAGGCGGGTGATGCGCGTGGTGATGCCGCTGGGCACCGGGCCCCAGGCGTTGCCGTCGTAGTGCACGATGGTGCCGCCTTCGCCCGCGGCCCAGACGTCGTTGGGCGCGGCGCCCCACACCGAGCGCAGGTCGGCGGTGGAGTTGGTCAGCACCGGGCGCCACATCGTGCCGTCGTAGCGGCGCATGACCGAGTTGCCCACGATGTAGATGTTGTTCGGGGCCGAGGCCCAGATGCCGAAGTACGAGCCCGCGCCGATGTCGAAGGCCTCGCTCCAGGTGGTGCCGTTCCAGCGCAGGACCTTGGTGCCCACGGCGTAGACGTTGTCGGGCGCGAAGGCCCAGACGTCGTAGAGCTCCGTGCCCCGGGGGATGCCCATGGAGCGGTTCTGAAAGCGCGTGCCGTCCCACTGCAGCGCGAAGCCGCCGCCCACGGCCCACACGTTGTTCGCCGCCGACCCGCGGATCGACACGAGCTGAATGTTCGCCACCGGCAGGTTCACCGGCGTCGCCGCGGTGTTGGTGAGACGGAACATCTCCCCCGAGGGGGCCTCGCCGCCGCCGTCGGTGCCGACGATGCCCGCGGCGAAGGTGGTGCTCTCGTCGAAGCCGCCGACGCCGGTGAGCCGCAGCGAGAGCATGCTCATGCCCTCCATGCGGGTGAACTCCAGCATGGGGCCGTCGACCCAGCGCATGCCGTTCCAGCGGCGCGCGGTGGTGTCGGCGACGGCGAGGAGCTTGTCGGGCGCGGTGCCGAAGGCGCCCACGAAGTCGGCCTCGGTGCCGCTCATGGTGGTGGCCCAGCGACCCGGCACCGTGGAGCCGCTCGTGCAGTTCCCGGTGGCGGCGCCGTTTCCTGCACCACCGCCCGTGCCGCCGTCGCCGTTGTTGCCGTTGTTGCCGCCGCTGTCTCCGCACGCGGCGAGCACCGCCGTGAGCGCGAGGACCCATCGCGCGTGTCGCGCCGTATCAGCCGTCATGGGAAGGTCTCCTGCAAGCATTGGGGGGAGCGGGTGGAGGGTGCGAGGTGCTCAGTCGCGGCGACGGCGACGGAGCAGGGCCGCGAGCGCGAGGCCGAAGAGGGCGCCCGCGCCGCCGCGGGAGGAGGGCACGCCGGGCGTCGCGCAGTTGCATCCGTTGTTCTGGGTGAACGTGAAGGTGCGCGAACTGTCGGGGGCGCCCATGTCGTTGACCACCGAGGCGTCTGCGCGCGCCGCGCCGCCGTCGACCGGCGGGCCCACGATGCCCGTGTCGTTCGAGGGCAGAACCACGTCAGAGGTGACCGTGCCCGCGTCGCGCACGGTGCGACGGCCGGGGATGCACTCGCCGAGCTCACACGCCTCGCCGGGCGGGCAGAGGGTGGTGTCGGGGCCGGTCTCGCACGAGTCGCGGCAGGCGCCGGCCTCGCAGTGCGTGCCCGTGGGGCAGGTGACGCCGTTGCACGCGTCTTCGACGCAGCGGCCGTCGGGCTGACAGACCTGGCCCTCGGCGCAGGGGCGGCACTGGCACGCCGCGACGCAGCGGCCGATCTGCAGCCCCGGGTCGACCTCGCAGACCTCCTGCGCGGCGCAGGTCACGCCGCCGCAGGGATCGACGCAGCGGCCCGCGCGGCAGTAGCGGCCGTAGGGGCACGTGACGTTGTCGCAGACGGCCACGCAGTTGCCGCCGCGACACACCTGACCCGAGGGGCAGGTCATGTTGACGCAGGTCGACTCGACGCAGGCGCCGCGCATCGTGCACTGCCGGCCCGTGGGGCAACCGAGCTCGGACTGACAGCGGTCCACGCACTGACCGAGCTCGCAGATCTGCCCGGTGGGGCAGAGCGAGTCGTCGTCGTCGACGGTGCCGTCGCAGTCGTTGTCCTGGCCGTTGCAGGCGCGGGCCCGGGGCTGGTTCACCTGAAGGCACGCGGTGCCCATGCCCTCGCAGATCTGCACGCCCTGGGCGCAGACGCCCTGGCGCATGGGCACCGTGCAGCGGTCGCCGCCGCCCGCGCAGCCCGTGAAGATTCGTCCGTCGCCGCGGATCTGAAAGCGCCACAGGCCGGGCTGGCCGCCGGGCACGTTGGAGCTGTTGCAGACCTGGAGGATCGCCATGGTGCGCGACATCGGGAGGGCGACGAAGTTGCGCGAGTCGCCCGCGTCGAAGCCCACCTGCGCCGGGGTGCCGCCGAGGCCGCCCATGCCGCCCGAGGCCGAGCCGGTGGTCCACTGGCAGCGGTCGTAGCGGAACTCGACGTCGAAGTCGCCCGCGCTGGAGCAGGTGTTGGAGTTCGAGAGGATGAGCTGGAAGCTGTTCTGCAGGTTGTCGGACGACGCGAAGTAGCCCACGAGGTGCCACGTCACGACCACTCGATTGGGCTCGACGTGGAAGCAGATGTTGTTGCGCGAGGGCTGGCCGCCGCCCCGGGTGTCGACGTCAGCCCACCACGGCGCGATCATCGGCTGCATCGCGACCGGAAACGGCGCCGGGGTGAACGTCCCCAGCGCGCCCCGAAAGGTGATGTTCCCGTTGTTGTTCAGGAACATCGTGGTGTAGCGGTTGCCGAAGAAGTTGATCCCGTTGGGGAAGGCGCGGGTGATGGGGATCGCCACCGGCGTGCCGAAGCCCGTGATCGGCGGCGGGCCTGCGTATGACCCGTCGTCGTTGGGGTGCACGCAGTTCTCGGGCAGGCCGTAACCCGTGGGTCCGCCGAAGCCGTTGAGCAGCGGAATCGCCTCGGCCACGCGGATGCCGGCGCTGAAGATCAGGGCCGCGGCGGTGAGCTGGGTGAGTCGGAGCGAGAGCTTGGACGAGGTCATCGGGGCACGTTCCTGCGACAGCGTTCACCCGCGCGGGTGACGGCGACAAGCATGTGGGGAGGGGCGCCACGGAGGCGCGAAGGCCGTGACGGAGTCGGAACATACCGCACGGTCCACCGGATCGTCGAGGCGATGTCATGCGCCGAACGCTCCGCGGTTGCATCCGTGGGTGGGGCTTCGCGATAGTCCACTGCCCACCATGCGCATCCCCCTGCTCATCACCGTGTTGACCGCCGCGCTGGGCTGCGGCGGATCTGTCACCTCGACCGACGCGTCGGCCGTCGACGTCGCCGCAGATTCTCCGGTGATCGCCGACGCCGCCCCCGGCGATGTCACATTCGCCGACGCGGGTACGCCCGAGGTCGACGCCGGCCCCGCCCTCCCCATCGTGGCCCCGGCGGATCAGTGGTCGTGGGTCCCGGTCGAGGGCACGCGCTGCGGCAACGGCTCCACCGCGGGCATCGGGATCAACCCCCGCGCCAACGCCGAGCACGTCTTGATCTTTCTCATGGGCGGCGGCGGCTGTTGGGACGGCCTCACCTGCCTCGGCGTGCCCGTCGCCTCGCACATCAACGAGGACTACACCGAGAGCATCTTTCGCTCGGACATCCGTCAGGTGTCGGGGCAGTTCGTGTTCAGCCGCACGAACAACCAGAACCCCTTCCGCGACGCCGCGCAGGTCTTCGTGCCGTACTGCACGGGTGACATCCACGGCGGCGACGCGGTCACGGAGTACTCCTGGGGCGCTCGCCGCGAGACCATCCACCACGTCGGCGCGCGCAACATGGCGCTCTACCTCCGGCGCATCGCGGCGACGTACCCCAGCGCGCGCCGGGTCACGGTCATGGGCATCAGCGCGGGGGGCTTCGGCGCGGGCATCCACTGGTGGCGCGTGGCCGACGCGTTCCCGCAGGCGCGCACCGACCTCATTGACGACTCCGGCCCGCCCTTCATGCCCCCGGCGAACCGCTGGGCGCAGATGCGCGACGCCTGGAACATCCAGTTCCCCCCGGCGTGCACGGCGTGTCGCGACAACCTCGAGGCCCTGCTGGACTTCTACGCCACGCGCTTCCCCCCGCCCGCGCGCATGGCCCTGCTCTCGTACACGCGCGACACCACCATCAGCACCTACTTCAGCATCACCCAGGAGGACTTTCAGACGGACCTCCTGCGCCTCGCCCGGGAGCGCATCGCGCCGCGCCCGAACTTTCGCCACTTCATCGTCACGGGCTCCAGCCACGTGCTCAGCGGCAGCGCCACGCGCATCACGGGCGGCGGCGTGACCCTCGCGGAGTGGATCCGCCGCATGTCCGCCGACGAGCCCACGTGGCAGAACGTCTCCCCCTGAACCCCGTACCCCATCGCCTCGCCGCGCTCTTCGCCCTCTCGGGCGCCGCGGGCCTCGCCCTCGAGGTCGTGTGGCTGCGACAGCTCGGGCTCCTCGTGGGCCACGGCGCCGTCGCCATGAGCGTCGTCGTCGCCGCGTACCTCCTCGGCATGCTCCTCGGCGCGTGGCAGGGCGGACGTCTCGCCGACCGCGCCCCCAACGCCCTGCGCCTCTACGCCGCCCTCGAAGCCCTCGCCGCCCTCAGCGCCCTCGCCGTCACCCTCGCGCTCACCCGCAGCGCCGACATCGCCCAGGCCCTTGGGGCACAAGGCGATCCGTTGCTCGTGCGCGCCGCGCTGGCCTTCACCGCGCTGCTCCTCCCGACCGCGGCGATGGGCGCCACCACCCCCGCGCTCACCCGCCACCTCACCGCCCGCGGCGGGGACCGCGGGACCTCCTTCGCGGGCCTCTACGCGCTCAACACCCTCGGCGCCGCGGTCGGGTGCGCGCTCGCGGGCTTCGTGCTCCTCGGGCGCGTGGGGCTCTTGCGCACCGCCTTCATCGCGGTGGGCGGCCAGCTCGTCGCCGCCCTCGGCGCCCTCGCGCTCTCGCGCCGTGAGGGTGACACCGCGCCCCTCGCGCGCGTCGCGTCCGCGGTGATCCCTCGCGCGGGGATGCTCCTCGCAGCGCTCTCGGGCTTCGCCGCGCTGCTCGCCGAGGCCCTGTGGTTCCGCGTGCTGCGCGCGTTCGTGAAGTCGTCGACCTACGCGTTCTCGCTGCTGCTCACGGTGTACCTCCTCGGCGTGGTCGTGGGAGGCCTCGCCGTCACCCGCCGCGCCTCGCCCGAGCGCCCCTGGCGCACAACGTCCGCGCTCTTCGCGACCCTCGCCGCGTCGGTGGTGACCTCCGTCGCGGTGATCGGCCGCGCGGGCACGCTCTCGCACTGGATGGGCGGCACGGCCGCAGGAGACGCCGACCTCGCGCACCTCGCGCTGGGCGTCGCGGTGCTCGGGGTGCCCACCGCCCTCATGGGCGCCGCGTGGCCCCGCGTGGTCGATGCCGCCACCCGACACCTCGCGCCCGCGCAGACCGGCGCCGCGGTGGGCACGCTGGCCGCGTGGAACACCCTCGGCGGCGCCCTCGGCGTGCTCCTCGGACCGCTGCTCCTCGTGCCCTCCCTCGGCGTGCTCGGGGCCTTCGGCGCGGTGGTGCTCACCTACGCCCTCGCGGCCCTCACCGCCGCCCGCGCCGACGGCCGCGCCACGCTCCGCGGCGACGACGGCTTCGCCCTCCGCGTCGCGCTGCTCTCGCTGCTGGCCTTCGCGATGGTCCCGCGGGCGTACCTCCGCGACGCCGTCACGCAGTTCCCCCGCGCGCGGGTGCTGGCCGTGCACGAGGGCCGCGACGGCACCGCGGCGGTGCTCCACTACGACCGCGAGACCGTGTGCGGGGCGTCGCGAAACCATTGCGCCACAAGGTGTTCGGGCGACTTCGGGTGGCGGCAGCTGATCTTCGGCACGGTCTCGTACGCCAGCACCATCCCCCCCGCGCGGCGGTACATGCGCGCGCTCGCGCACCTGCCCATGCTCTCGGGCCCTGACGCCGTCGACGCGCTGCAGATCTGCTTCGGCACGGGCACGACCGCGGCGGCCTTCGCGTCGCATCCCACGCTGCGCTCGCTCACGGTGGTCGACATCAACCCCGACGTGTTCGAGCTCGCGCGGCACTTCGAGCGCGACCACCGCGGCGTGTTGCGTGACCCCCGGGTGCGCCCGCGGGTCGACGACGGGCGGCGCTTTCTCGCGAGCACGTCCGCGCGCTTCGACGTGATCTCCCTGGAGCCCCCGCCGCCCACCGCCGACGGCGCCGAGGCGCTCTACACCGCGGAGTTCTACGACGCCGCGCGGGCGCGCCTGCGACCCGGCGGGGTGGTCGTGCAGTGGATCCCGCTCGACCAGCAGGCCGACTCGCTCAACCGCGCGATGATGGCCGCGATCACCACCCGCTTTCGCCACGTCGCGCTCTGGATCCCCGCGCGCAACGAGGGCGTCGTGCTCGCGTCGGACCATCCCCTCGATGCGTCGCGCTGGTCCGCGCGGTGGCGGGGGTTGGTGGCCGAGGAGCTGCGCGAGGCGGGCTTCGTGTCGCCCGACGCGCTGCGCGGCACCCTGGTGCTCGACGACCGGGCCGTGCGCGCGTGGGTCGGCGGTACCCCGCCGATGACCGACGACCTGCCCGCGGTGAGCTTCTACCGCGCGGCGCGCGATCGGGTGTTTCGCGTCGACGACGTGCTGCGCCACGCGGGTGCGCCCGGTGATCGCTGGGCCCGCGCGGAGCAGCTCGGCATGCGCGCGTGGGACGCTTCGCTGCAGGGCGATCGCGCGGGCGCGCAGGGGCGGGTGGCCGAGGCGCGGGGGCTCGTCGCCGAGGACACCTGGTGGCGCTACCTCGCGACGCTGGAGTACGGCTGCCTCGACCTCGACGACCCGTGAGGGCTCAGAGCACCACGAAGCTGCCCTCCCAGCTCCCGTAGTCGCCGCTGGTGGTGTCGTTGCGCGTGCTGCCCTGGTACGAGCGCTGGCCCGCACGGATCTCGACGATCACCGGGCCCCCCGCGCTGTTGATGCGCCCGGCGTGAACGCCTGCCTCGCACATCGAGCTGTCGTC
>JBILLI010000994.1:0-2590 GCA_044376155.1 Polyangiales bacterium | reverse complement strand
TGACCCGCACGGACCTCGGCTCCCACGCGCGCGGCGCGGTCTACCGCGCGGGGCTCGTGCGCGGACCCTTTCGCCAGCCCGAGATCGTCGCGCGGTGGGGCGGGCTGATGCACCGCGGCGACCCGCTCACCCTCGCGCGGCTCACGGTGCGCTGCGGCGCAGGGACCTACATGCGCTCGCTGGCCTTCGACCTCGGCGAAGCTCTGGGTGTGCCCGCGATGGCCTGGGGCATTCAGCGCACCCGCGTGGGGGAGTTCTCGCTCGATGGCGCGCGCGTGCTCACGCGCCCGTGGCGACCCTGAGCATCCCGCTGTGGCGCTGGCCTGGGCGTGAAATGCTCCGCGGAGCGCGCCCGCAGCGACCGACCAGGGCGTACTTCGGTACGCCGCGGGAGGGAGCGAGGACGAAAGCCCGCGGAGCGTTCACGAACGGGTCAGCGGCGCAGCGGGATCATTCGCGCCAGAAGAACTTCCAGGGGTTGTGCTTGAGGTCGCGCACGAGCTCCTGGAGGTCGTCGTAGATCTCCTCGTCCATGAGCAGTGCGCCGACGGTGCCCTGGCCCGAGCGCACGCGGGCTGACACGGCCTGCACGTCGCCCGCGATGGTGTTGGCGCGGGCGGTGAGGGCGCGCACGTCGCGCAGCGCGCCCTGGAGGTCGTCGATCTGCGCGGGGCCCACGCCCGCGGCGATGCGGTCGAGGCGCGCGGTGAGGGCGCGGGCGTCGCGGGTGAGCGGGGGCACGTCGCGCTCGAGGCCCGCGAGGAGAGACTCGGCGCGGTTCACGATGCGCCGCGCCTGGGGGCCGTCGACGTAGCGCTCCCGGGCCGCGAGCACGAGCCCGTCGGCGTCGCGCACCGCGCGCTCCACCCCGGTGAGGATCGCGTCGACGCGCCCGTCGTTGCGGGCCATGACCGCGTTGGTCTGGTGCAGCACCCCCGCGAGGTCGTCGACGATGCCGCCGAGCTGACGGCGGTTGGCGCGCACCGAGGTCACGGTGTCGTCGAGGAGGTCAAAGGCCCGCGCGACGAAGAGGTCGATGCGCGGCGGAGAGATCCCCTCGTGCGCGCTCGCGAGGTCCACCGCGAGGAACTGCTCCCCGAGCACGCCCTGGGTGGTGATGTAGAAGGTCGCGTCGTCGCGGAGCTCGTCGGCGTAGCGCGCCTGCACCCGCGCGGTGACCCGCACCACCGCGCGGCCCGAGGCGCGACGCCCGAGAAAGGCCATGGCGTCGACGCTGCCCACGCGAATGCCCGCGATCTTCACGGGCGCGCCGGTCTGGAGCCCGCCGGGGTTGGTGAAGTCCACCGTGAGGGTCTTCGTGCTGCCGAGAGACACGCCGCCCATCACCAGCACCAGCGCCGCGAGGATGCCCACCCCCACGAGCACCAGCATCCCGACCTTCACCTCCAGCGAGCGCGCGCCGTCCATGCGGTGTTCATACCTCCAACGGGCGACCGTGTGCTTCGCCGTCGGCGCTGCGCGGCCGGGAGGTCGCCCTCAGAGCGTGACCGGCGCGCCCACGGCCGTCGGCGTCGGTGTCGGCGCCGGCGGCGGCGGCGCGCCCCACGGAGCCGGCGCGGTGGGAGACGGTGACGGCAACATCGGCGTCCCGGGATACATCGGTTGCAGCGCGGGGACGGCGGGCATCTGCGTGGCGCAGTCGATCACGCCGATGCCGTTCTCGCACAGGTCGAGCCGACGGCGCAGCGAGGCGTCGAGGGCGGCGAAGGCGTTGACGCGCTCCTGCGAGGCCGTCGCGCCGGGGCCGTAGCCCGCGATGAGCGCGAGCACCGCACCGGCGAGGGAGAGCCCGACGGAGGTCCACAGCAGCCCGTTGTCGAGGCCGGAACTCCCGCTCGACGAGCGATCGCTCACGCTCGAGAGCGCGGGGAACAACAGCGCGATGCCGAGTCCCGTCGCGGCGAGGCCGCCGGCGAGCAGGCCCGCGGTGACCCCGCGCGCGCGCCGTGACCGCTCGGCGCTCTGCGCCGTGACGGAGTCGGGGTCGACGAGGGGGTGCAGGTCTTCGGGCATCTGCACCGTCGTCCCGTCGGCGAGCAACACGCCCTGCACCGACGTCGTCGTGCCCGCGTAGCCGTAGCGGTTCACGAAGACCGAGGTCATCGTGTTGAGCGCGACGGGGCGATGCTGTTGGTAGAACCCGAGCCGCTGCGCCGGCGGCGCCTCGCGCGGGGGCGGTGACGGGAGCTGCACGTGCGCGCCGCAGCCTTGCACCGCGAGGGCGGCGATGAGCGTGGCGGTGAGTCCCCGGGTCGCGTCGTGGCGAGTGGGCATGGCGCGCGGAAGACTACCGCGAGAACCGCCGCGCGGGATGGGAGACGGCGACAGGTCGGTATGGGGCCTTCGTCCCGGCGTCGCCTGGGGGGCGATGCGCGCCGCGACCGTTGGTGCGCGCACCGAACGCGGGGTGGGCCCTGGAGGCCGCCCTCGCGCTGCCCGAGTCGGTCGACGGATCGCGTGCGTGAACACAACCCGCAGCGCGGGCGCGAGGTGGCAGGGATCCCGTCGAGTGGTTCGCCCGTGACCTCGCAACGCTCTGACCGGGGGAGGCTCTGGGGGCTCGCGCGAG
>JBILLI010000893.1:0-2985 GCA_044376155.1 Polyangiales bacterium | reverse complement strand
TACGGGACGCATGGGACGCTTCGATCATCGCGCCACCGGCCCCGCCCGCGGCCCCGCCGACATCCTTCGCTGGAAGATCCTCGACCCCCTGCGCGGCCGCGCGCACCGGTCGACGCACGCCAACGGCCCCACCCCCGTGCGCGCCAACGACGGCCGCGCGCTGCGGGACCTCCCCGCGTCGCTCACCTGGGTGGGCCACGCGACCTTCGTGATGCGACTCGGGGGGCGCTACCTCACGGTTGATCCCGTGTGGTCCGAGCGCATTCAGGGGGTGATCCCGCGGCAGGCGCCGCCGGGGGTGGCCCTCGCCGACACGCCCCCGCTGGACCTCGTGCTGGTCTCGCACAACCACTACGACCACCTCGACCTGCCCACCCTCACGCGCATCGGCACGCGCGCGAAATACCTTGTGCCCCAAGGGGTTGCGCGCACCCTGAAGAGCGCGGGGCTCACCGACGTGGTGGAGCTCGACTGGTGGGAGACCTGGCGCGACGGGGACGTCGAGGTGACCCTGGTGCCCGCGCGGCACTGGTCCATGCGCGCGCCGTGGGACCGCAATGACACCCTGTGGGGCGGCTGGGTGGTGCGCGGCCCCGAGGGCGTGGCGTATCACACGGGCGATACGGGGTACTTCGACGGCTTCGCCGAGATCGGCGCGCGCTGCGGGCCCATCGACTGGGCGATGATCCCCATCGGCGCGTACGAGCCCCGGTGGTTCATGGAGCCGCAGCACATGAACCCCGACGACGCGCTGAACGCCTTTCGCGCGCTGAACGCCGCGCACTTCGTGGCGATGCACTGGGGCACCTTCAAGCTCACCGACGAGCCCCTGCTGGAGCCCCCGGCGCGCATCGCGGCGCTGTGGTCCGAGGCGGGCATCGACCCGTCGCGGCTGTGGGTGATGGACGTGGGCGAGACCCGCGCGCTGCGGTAGGGGCGCCTACGCCGCCGGGGCCTCGATCCCCGACGGGGTGAAGCGCAGCGAGAAGCGGGTCCAGGGGTGCGCCGACACCTCGATCTCGGCCCGGATCTGCCGCGCGAGGGAGCGCATCAGGTGCAGCCCCAGGGAGGGCGCGCTGCGCCAGTCGAGCCCCGCGGGCAGCGGTCGGCCCTGGTTCTCGACGTCGACGCAGAGCGCCTCGCCGTCTCGACGCACCGACACCCGCACGTCCCAGGCCGCCGCGGCCGCGTGCGCCGGGTCGATCCCGTGCTTGATCGCGTTGGTCAGCAGCTCGTTGAGGATCAGCCCGAGCGGCACCGCGTGCTCCATCGACACCGTGACATCGGGGGCGGCCTCGACCGCGATGCGCGCCGCCGAGGTGAGCGTCGCGCGGATCGACTGCGCGAGCGTGCGCGCGTAGCCCCCGAGGTCGATGTGGGTCATCCCGTTCACCGCGTACAGCTGCTGGTGCACCAGGGCCATGGAGCGCACGCGGCTCACGCTCTCCTCGAGCATCTCCCGCAGCGGCGCGTCGGTCACCCGCGCGCGCTGGAGCATCAGCAGGCTCGACACGATCTGCAGGTTGTTCTTCACCCGGTGGTGCACCTCCTGCAGCAGGGTCTCCTTCTCGCGCAGCTCGTTCTCCACGGCGCGCTGCTGGCGCACGCGCTCGCTCACGTCGGAGACGCCCACGATCACCCGCACCTCGTCGCCGAAGCGCATGGGCTCGTGGTGCACCTCGGCCCAGAAGCCCGTCCCGTCGCGGCGCGGCACCCACGCCGGGCCCTCCGCCGTCGGGGGGAGCGCGAGGGCCTGCTGCAGCGGCGACCCCGCGAGGGCCTCGGGCACGCACCCGAAGAGTCCCCCCGCGCGGAGGTTCGCGCGCCGCACGTCGCCCGCCCCGTCGACCAGGAGCATCGCCTGCGGCGCGTGCTCGAACAGCCGCTCGAAGCGCGCGTCGCTCTCGGCGAGCTGCCGGGTGCGCTCGCGCACGCGCGACTCGAGGTGCTCGTTGAGGGCGGTGAGCGCGTGGTGCTTCTCGACCACCGCGTGGAGCAGCTCCTCGCGCAGGCGGCGCTCCTCGACGCTGCGCAGGCCCACCACGAGCTCGTCGGCGAAGAGCCGCAGCAGCGCCAGCACGTCGCTGGGCTCCATGGGCTCGAAGTCGGGGTTGTCGAGGCCGACGAAGCCCGTCAGCGCGCCGTCGCGCGCCATCGGGACCACGAGGATGCGCTCGATGCCCTGCGCCGCGAGGAAGTCTCGCTCCCCCGCGAGGGCCTCGGGCATCGCCGATACCGAGGGGATGTAGAGCGCGCCCGTGTCTCGCAGGGACGAGAAGAAGAACGCGAAGGACGACAGCGGGAGGCCCTGGAGGTTCTCTTGCTCCGCGCGCACCCCGGGCGCGCACCACTCGTGGGTGTTGGAGGTCGTCTCCCCCTCGACCCGAAACACGTACGCGCGCTGCGCGCAGAGCTGCTCGCCCAGCCCCTGCAGCGCGCGGTCGATGGTCCCCTCGTGGGTCTCCGCCGAGTCGCGCAGAAAGGCCGAGGAGAGGTCGGTGACCACGCGCTGCATCGCCAGCAGGCCCTCGATGCGGCGCTCGACGCGCTTGCGGTTGGTGATGTCGAAGCTCGCGCCCACCACCCGTTGGGGGTGACCCTGCGCGTCGCGTAGCACCCGCACGTGGTCGCGCAGCCAGCGGTACCCGCCGTGGGCGTCGCGGTGGCGGTACTCGTTCACGTAGCGGTCGTTCTCGGTCGTCGCCGCCACGGCGAGCACGCGGTCGCGGTCGTCGGGGTGCAGCGCGCCCAGCCAGAAGCCCGGGGATTTCATCTCCTCGGGGCGAAAGCCCAGGATCTCCTCGGCCGACGACGAGACGAAGTCCACCCGCCCCTCGGGCAGGTTCGCGGAGTAGAGCATCGCCGACGAGGAGGAGAGCAGCGCGTCGAGGCGGTCGCGCTCGTCGCGCAGGTCGGCGTAGAGCCGCTCCTCCGCCGCGCGCTGCGCGGCCCGCTCGGCCTCGAGGGCGCGGCGCTCGGAGATGT
>JBILLI010000894.1:0-2985 GCA_044376155.1 Polyangiales bacterium | reverse complement strand
CGTGGTGCTCGCGGGCAGGCCCACCTCGACCTCCTGGCGGTACGGCTTCCCGTCCGCGGTGGCCGCGGTGATGATCAGCTTCGTCATCCCGGTGTGGGTGAAGCGCCCGAAGACCTTGAGGGGTTCACCCCCGTGCAGGTCGGGCACGCGCTTCGGGTACACGTCCACCATCTCCGCGCCCTCCCAGTAGAGGGTCACGTTGGTGAGCACCGCGCCGCCCTCGCGCACCTTGCGGGCGAAGCGAGGGAACACCTCGGGGTCGGTGTCGCCCGGGAGCGCCACGTCGGACGCACCGCCGCCCGCGCGGGCGAGGCGCTCGACGAGACGTCGGTCCACGGCGGGTCCGAGGCCCAGTACGAAGAGCCGCGTCGAGGCGCCGAGGAGCTCGGGCACGCGGCGCAGGAGTCTGCCCTCGTTGCCCACGGCGGCGTCGGTGATCAGCACCACGACGCGCGTACGTCCTTCTCGCGCAGGGGCCTTGGACGCGCGGGCGAGGGCCTCGTCGAGCTCCGTGCCGCCGCGAGGCGTGAGCGTCGCCATGAAGCGATCCGCCATCTGGGTGAGCTCGGGGGAGATCACCGCGAAGCGCTCGCCGTCGCCGTCGAAGGCGAGGCGGTCGTGGTCGAAGGCCATGAGCTGCGCGCCGTCGCCCGGACCCATCCCGTCGAGCAGCGCGCGCACCGCCCGCGCGGCCGCGGGCATGGCGCCGCGCATGGAGGCCGAGCGGTCGACGAGGATGAGCACGTCACGGGGGCGCGTGGCGCGGGTGATCACCTCGGTGCCGGGCGCGAGGATGGCGCCGCAGAACGCGCAGGGGATCACCGGCCCGAGCCCGGGGATCTCCTTGATCGCCGAGAGGTCGCGAATCACCCCGCCGCAGTTGCCGCAGCGCACGGCCTTGGCATCGCCGTCGCCCCCGACGCCCTCGGTGTGGGTGCGGGGCACGGAGGGGGTGAGCATGAGCAGAAAGGTGCCGGGACGTCCCTCGTCGCGCTCGAAGCGGAGCCACGGGCGCACGCCCACGTCGCCCGCGCGCCAGGTGAGCACGAAGTCCTTGTTGGGCAGGGCCTCGCCCGCGTCGAGGGACGCGATGGGCACGCCGTCGTCGGTGTGCCGCAGGTGGATCGTGTGCGAGGGCGAACGGAGCCCTTCGATCTCGCCGTCACCGCGCACCATGAGCTCCACGGAGACATCCGGCGCGCGAGTGCGAGTCGCGCGGCGGGGCAGGCCCACGGGGCCGTGCGCGGGCGCGTCCTGGTAGCGCTCGGGGGCGACCATGGGGAACACGAAGCGCCAGCGGCCGTCGTCGTAGGCGAGCACCTCCTGGTACCCGAGCTCGACCTCGATGGTGACCCCGGGGGCGACGTTGGCCACCGAGAGGGAGAACAGCGCGGGCTTCTCCTCTTCGAGCAGGGTCGCCGCGCGGCCCTCGGCGCGGGCCTGCTCGTAGACCCGGCGAGCCTCGGCCTTCTCCTTCACGACCCCCTGCACCACGCGGTCCGCGATGCGGAACTGCAGGCGGTACACGCTGGCCTCGTGGGGCAGCGGGAAGAGGTACACGGCCTCGATGGGCACCTCGATGTCGTTGCGAAACACCTGCCGCACGGTGATGTCGGCGACCGCACCGGTGACGCTGCCGCGGACCTCGGTGCGCTCCAGCGGCAACGAGCGACCCTCGCGGGTCTGGAGGGTTCCCTGGGTGATGATCTGGGCTTCCATGTGCGTCCTCCGATGGGGGACGCGCACTGTACCTTGGATCCCTCGCGCGCCGACGCGCCCGTCGCGGCCGCGATCCCCGCGTTCTTCCACCGCGCCCGGTCACCGCGGTGACCGTTGACCCCTTCGCCCGCACGGCGTTCCCATCGCCCCCATGGGACCTCGCGTGTTCGCCCTCGCGCTGCTGCTCGCGCTCGTCACCCCGCGCGCGGCCCGCGCGCAGGACCACGTGGGGCTCAACGTGCACGTCCCCGCCCCCGACCTCATCGACCTCTGCGCCGCCGCGGGCGTCACCTGGGCGCGCATGGACGGCGACTGGCTCTCCCTCAACCCCGCCCGCGGCCGCTTCGAGTGGACCGCCCTGGACCGCTCCATCGACGCCGCCAACGCCCGCGGGATCAGCGTCTTTCTGACCCTGGGGTACACCCCCGCGTGGGTGCCGCGGGTGAGCCGCGCGCGCACCGACACCGCGCCGCAGAACGACGAGCCCGCCACGAGCGACGAGTGGCGCGCGTTCGTCACCGAGGCCGTGCGACGCTACCGCGCCCGGGGTGTGCGCCACTTCGGCATGTGGAACGAGGCCAACCTGGAGCAGTTCTGGGAGCAGTCCGCGGGCATCGACGCGTACGTCGACAAGATCCTCGTGCCCGGCGCCGCCGCGGTGCGCGCCGCGTGCAGTGATTGTGTGGTGTTGGGCCCCGACCTCGCGCACCTCGGCGAGTACGACCGCGCCCTCGACCGCATCCTGGAGCGCGGGCGCGGCAGCATCGACATTCTCACCCACCACATCTATTCGGGCTGGCCCGAGACCGGCACCACGGTCTTCAGCGGCGACAGCTTTCTCCAGGCCCTCGAGACCCGTCGCTTCCCCTTCACCCGCGCCGCGCTCCGCGAGGTCCTCGACGCGCGGGGCTACACCGGCGACGTGTGGATCACCGAGACCGGCCTCCGCGCGAACCCGCCCGGCGACGCCGCCGCGGAGCAGCGACAGGCCACCTACGTGCGCCGCGCCCTCGAAGAACAGCTCTCCCGGCGGTGGTGGACCCACACCTTCTTCTACGAGGTCACCGACTGCGGGGTGGATCAACCCGGCTGCGACATCGACGGCTTCGGCGTGACCCGCCCGCTGCGCCAGGGCGCGCGCACCTTCCCGACCGACTACCGCCTCAAGCCCGCGTTCAACACCCTGCGGGACTTCATTCGCGCGCACCCCGAGGTGGTCTCGCGCAGCGCCCCCGCGCAGTGCGCCAACGGCCTCGACGACGACCG